>CAXBWG010000063.1:0-8173 GCA_963979105.1 uncultured bacterium
CGTTGCGTGTTGTGTGGTGTGTGTGTTGTGTATTGTGTGTTGTGTGTTGTGTTTTGTGTGTTGTGTGTTGTGTTGTGTGTTGTGTATTGTGTGTTGTGTGCTTTGTGTTGTGTGTTTTAGAATGTCTATTTCGTTTGAATCTGGTTGGTTAGGGTAATTTAATAAGGGGTCTGCTAATGTGATAGTGTTAATGATGATTAAAATTAAGATAATAATCATTGTGATCTAGGAATAATAAGGTCTACTGTATTTTTAATTATATTTATACTTAACTCAGTGTGTGAATTGTTATAAACGCTTATTAGGTTTATTAATTTTTTTATAAGAGGCGTCGTTATTGGGGTTTTAAATTGGTAATGATTATATAACGGTTTAGTTGTTTTAATATAGCTTGTTTGAGTTAAATTTTTAATTGATTCTATAACATATGTGGGATTATAACGTTGATTAATTTTTTTTTGTAATTTTAAGTTATATGTTTGAATTACTAGGAGTTTTTTTTGGTTTTTATCTATATTTTTTGATAATGTTTTTATTTGATTTACTGTTAAACAAATTAAAATACAAAGACTTGTAAGTTTAGTAAGTTTAATCCATTTAGAATCTAATGCTGATTTCATAATAACCTCCAATATCGTTAATAAATTTTGGTTGAATATCTAGATTATTTAATTTGTGGTTAAGAGTAATTAAGTTTTTTAATGAAATAACAGTTAGTGTGACCGACTTGTTACATTTTATTGATATTGATTCAATAATACAGTTTACTTGATTAAGTAATGAAACTGTCGAATTAAATGATTCTTTTAATTTGTTTTTTTGAACTTTTAAGTTAGATAATTGATTTGTTAATAGGTTTTGATGTGATAATAAATGAGTTTTAATATTAAGATTTTCTATTTTTAATGTATGTAAGTATAAATTTAATATAATTAAGAGAAAGAAAATTATACTAGATGTAGGTTTTTGATAATTGTTTTTTTTTAGAATTAAATGATTATTGTGATAAATTTTTGATATATAGATATTTTCTTTAGTTGAAAAATCTATAATTTGGCTCTTTGTAAGTTGAATGTCTTTGTTTAGGTAAATTATTGTTTTTTTTTCTTTACAAATTTTTTTTAATTTTTTTTTTTTTGTTGAATCATTAATTAATTCATACCAGTTTTTACTAATAATAAATTTATTGATTTTGATATAGTTTTTTTCAATCATTAACTTATTATATCTAGATAGCATGAAATTATTTTATTTGAAAATGTATAAAATGTAAAATTATATTTATTTTTGAATTTTAATAAAGTTAAGACTGTTTTGTTATATTTTAAACTTTTAATCTAAATTTGTTTATTTGGAGTGAAAGGGAATATGGATTTTGATACCATTATTTTTTGTATGTAATTAATAAAGAAAAATTATTTGTTATGTTGAAAATTTAAAAAAACGTTACTAAATTTTGTAAAATTTTTACATGATATTTAGTTTTAAGTTATTTTATTTTAAAAAAGTTTTTGGTTGTGTTAAAAATAGTTGTTGTAATTTCTTCTTTATCTTCGTTTCTGTGTTCAATGATATGATCTAGCGTGCTTGTAATAAAACTAGGTTCATTTCGTTGTCCTTGATATGTTTTTGGCGTTAAATAGGGCGTGTCTGTTTCTATCATAATATGATTGAGGGGTAAGTTTTTTAATGCGGTTAGTGTTTTTCCTTTTTTTGAATACGTTAGTTGCCCGGAAAATGAAAAAAAAGTTTTGTCATTTAACATGGTTTCTGCAAATTGTAGTGAACTACTATAGCAATGAAGAATTTTGGGAATTGTAGGAAAATTACGTGTTATGGCTAAAATATCGTCATCTGCGTGTCTGTTATGAATAATAATTGGCATGTTTAATTCTGATGCAAGGTGTAATTGAGCTTCAAAACACTCCCATTGTTTTTGTTTAGGGGCATACATTTTTACATAATCTAACCCCATTTCTCCCATTGCTACAAATGAGTTTTTTTTTGCTATTTTTTGTATATCATCTAATTTAGTTATATCTTGTGTTTCTCCAGGATGAATACCGATTGTAGCAGAAATAATATCCGGATACTTTTTTGCTTGTTCCAGTGCTTTTTTGCTTGTTTCAAGGTTGATTCCAATATTTATTATATGTTTAATATTGGCAGAAATTGCTTTTTTTATTAAAGAGTCTAAATTTTCATCAGATAAATATAAATGGGCATGTGAATCAATAATCATAAGCAATATAGTACCATTAAAGTTAGTTTTTGATGATATTTTCCTTTTTTAATTTTATTTATTTTTTGTTATAGTGAGTATAATTGTTATGACAAAATATGTATTGGTTTTATCATGTAAAGATAGTATTGGGATAGTTTCGCGATTAACAAAAATAGTTGCTGATTTTGAGTTAAATATAATTCATTTAGATCAGCATACCACACCTACAGCTCAACCGATGTTTTTTTGTAGGCTTGAACTAGAAAATAAATCTGGTAGTTTTGATGAAACAAAATTTAGATCAAGCGTACAAATAGTGATGAGTTCTTTAAATGCAACTTGGAAGTTATATTGTTTAGATGCGCCTATGAATATAGGGCTTTTGGTTTCTAAAAGTTCACATTGCCTGTTAGAGGTTTTGCATCAATATGAATCTGGGGATTTAACTATTAATATTGATTTTGTTATTAGTAATCACAAAGAACATCGAGGGCTAGTAACTCATTATAATATTCCGTTTTATTATGTGGATTCTTCTAATAAGCAGGTTATGGAAGCTGAGATTTTAAATTATGCTAAACATACAGATGTTTTAGTGTTGGCTCGGTTTATGCAAATATTATCTGAGTCGTTTATACGTTCATATGAGCCTAAAAAAATAATAAATATTCATCATAGTTTTTTACCTAGTTTTAAAGGAGCTAAAGCGTATCATCAAGCTTATGAAAAAGGAGTTAAGATGATAGGCGCAACAGCTCATTTTGTAACGTCTCAGTTAGATGAAGGTCCTATTATAAATCAGATGGTTGAAAATGTTTCTCATAAAGATGATGTTGTTTCGTTGCAACGAAAAGGAAAATATTTAGAAAAAGTTGGATTAGTAGACGCTATAAAATTATATACACAACATCGTGTGATTATATGGAATAATCGAACTTTAGTATTTAATTAATAATTGCAATAGCATTTGTTTATTGTATTAGCCTATAATATAATTTTCTTCTAATGAAAAGAGATAACCTTGCTTTTAAAGAAAAATTTAGTTTATTTAAACCTAAATCTAAGCCTATTTCTATGATTACATGTTACGATTTTCCTTCGGCAGTACTTGTTGAGAAGGCATCTATAGATATTGCGTTAGTAGGCGATAGTTTAGGTACAAATGTTTTAGGATATAGCTCAGAAAAAGACGTTACTATTTCTGATATGATTCATCATACCAAAGCGGTTTCACGAGGTCTTGAAACTGCGTGTTTAGTAACAGATTTATCGCATGGGTCTTATTTTAATAAAAAAAGCTTGTTAGAAAATTCTATTTCATTGATTAAAGCAGGCGCTGATGCCGTGAAATTTGAAGGGTTTTTTCCAGATTATGTTTTAGAGCTTACAACACATAATATTGATGTTGTTTGTCATTTAGGGTTGTTGCCGCAAACACATGAAAAAAAAGAGCTTCAAGCAAATTCCTTTGAATCTGCAAAGGTGTTAGTAGAACACGCTTTAACATTAGAAAAAGCAGGCGCTTCTATGCTTATTTTAGAGCTTGTGCCAGAAGAAATTACAAAAATAGTAGTAGACTTATTAACAATACCAGTTATTGGAATAGCTGCGGGTCGGTTTTGTGATGGGCAAGTTCAAATTTGGCATGATGTATTAGGTTTAAGTAATAAATCCTATAAGCATATTACAAATTATGCAGATCTAGATTCAGTTTGTTTTAACGCATTAACTACCTATGTTAAAGATATTGCTTCTCATAAATTATTAACTTCAAATCAATCTTTTCATATTACAGATTCTATTGTTGAAGATCTTAAGATATTATTTAATTAATAGAGGTTTAAGGGAGCTTTATTTTTTTAGTTATACATTTTTTAAAAGGTGTTAGGGGGTTTATATGAGTTATTATTTTATCTACTGCAATTTCTGCCATAAGCCTGTAAGAGGTATATTTACCTCCAAATAAATGTATTAGGCCACTTTCTGATTGTGAAATTGTAAAATCTCTTGATTTTTTAGAGGCATTTTTTCTGCTGGTTTGCAGAGGTCTTAATCCTACAAAGGTTTTTATTATATCGGTATAGGTAAATACGTGGTTTTTTAAATAATAATTAGTCGCTTTAAGTAAATATCTTAAATCTTCTTGTGTTGCTTTTAACTTGTCTGGGTGACCTGAAAAGGGTGTGTCTGTTGTGCCTACCAAGGTTTGTTTGTTCCATGGAATTAAAAAAAAGATTCGACTATCTTGGGGAGTTTCTAATATCAATGCTTGGTTAAGACCTATATCTGGTAATACTATATGAACTCCTTTTGTTGGGCTTACTAGAGTTTTATGGTTTTTATTGTCTAGAGCTGCAATTGTATTGGTCCATGCCCCAGTTGTATTAATAATACATTTTGAAAAAAGTTTATATTCTTTGTTTTTCTTGATGACACTTATTCCAATCACTTTTCCATTTTCTTTTATTAAATTAATTACTTTTGTATATTCATGAACTTCGGCTTTGTTTTTTTTTGCTTCTTTTATATTGGCAAGAACCATCCCTTTGTCATTTAATTGTCCATCGTAGTAAGACGCGCCACCTATTAATAAAGAGTCTTTGATTTGAGGACATTTTTTTGTAATTGATATTGGGTTAAGAATTTTATAGGTTGGTAAAATTGATTTTTTTGATAATAATGAATAAATTTTTAATCCAATTTTGATTTTCCAAAATGGACGTTTTGAGAATTTATAAACAGGATAAATAAATTCTAGCGGTTTTACATACTTTGGCGCGGTAGTTAACAGGATATCACGTTCTTTTAACGTTTTTTTAACCATAGAAAATTCAAATTGTTCTAAATATCGAAGCCCACCGTGTGCTAATTTAGATGAGTTAGATGATGCTCCACTTGCTAATTTGTTTTTTTCAACAATACAAACATTTAATCCTCTTAAACTTGCATCTCTTGCAATGCTAGCCCCATTAATTCCCCCTCCAATAATTAGTAAATCAAAAAAATCTTTCATTTTAAATTAAAGTTTATATTTATATTTATATTGTTAATACTTATATAATAGGTTTTTTAGTGTGGTTATAAACATTGAAATAGTTTATTGTTTTTTTAAATTGATTTTTTATGTTTAATTAATGAATTTATATGGGTAATGAATTATTAATAATTTAGTTTTTTAAAGGTTTGTTTTTTTAATGAGTGATTATTGTTTAAATATTTCAAATGAATGTGAGATGAGTTGCTTGGGGTGTGATTTATCTTCATCTGAAGTGCTTTCAGCTGATTTTTTAACTCAACAAATTAAGGAAGGTCAATTTTTTTCTATTTTTGGAAAGAAGAAAATAATTAATCTTTATGGAGGTAATCCATTACTTAATTCTTCTTTTTCTCAATTGGTTACGTTTTTACATAATGAAAATGTGTTTGTAAGGGTGTGGTCTCATTTAAATGTTTCTTTAGATTATTTACTTAAGATAAATCCAGTTGTTGATCAATGGTGTTTTTATATGCCATGTTTAAATTCTGCTAAATATCAATTTTATGTCGGGAGACATAATTTTAATGATTTTGATAAAAATTTAACGGATGTAATTTTAGAAGGAATTCAACCTGTATTACATATGCAGGTTAAACCGGAAATTTTAGCTGAATTACCTGATATTGTTGATTATGTTTTGGGGAAAAATGTTGAGCTTTGGTTGCATTTTGATAAACGTCTTTTTTCTAGGGCTATTATTAAAGATATTTATTATTGTTCAAGGTATTCTAAGATTTATGTTATTCCTGTTAAATATTATGCTAAAGAGGGTAGCTGTCAAGTTCCGATATCGTCTAATTCTTCATTTGAATTTTCTTTGAATTATGCAAAGGTAGTTTCGTTTGTTAAACGTTTTCAGACACGTTTTAGCTTAGCTTAGATTTTATTATTGCTACAGCTGTCTTGATATATCATAATATTGAGATAGCAATGAAAAAAAATAGTATAATTAGCTTTCAGGAAATAATTTCTAGATTGCATCAGTTTTGGTCGGATCAAGGATGTTTAATTTTACATCCTTATGACACAGAAAAAGGCGCAGGCACAATGAGTCCGCATACGTTTATTAGGGCTTTAGGTGATTTACAATGGAATTGTGCTTATGTTGAGCCTTCAAGGCGACCAACAGATGGTAGATATGCGCAAAATCCAAATCGACTTCAACATTATTTTCAATATCAAGTAATAATGAAGCCGTCTCCAAAAGATATTCAGGAATTGTATATTCAAAGTTTAGAAGCGATAGGAATTTTAAGATCAGACCACGATATTCGGTTTGTCGAAGATAATTGGGAGTCTCCAACTTTAGGTGCGTGGGGTGTTGGCTGGGAAGTATGGTTAGATGGAATGGAAGTTACCCAGTTTACATATTTTCAGCAGTGTGGGGGCTATGATTGTTTTCCAATTCCTGTAGAAATTACTTATGGTTTGGAACGATTAGCTATGTTTGTACAAAATAAAACTAATGTTTTTGATATTGTTTGGCAACACCATAAAGATATTTCTGTAACGTATGCATCTATATATAAACAATTTGAGCAAGAACATTGTTATTATAACTTTGAGTTATCCAATGTAGAGTTGTTATTTGAATTGTTTGATAAGTATGAGCAAGAAACGTTAAGTATTTTAACTAAAGATTATGCGTTTCCTGCTTATGAATTTTGTTTAAAGTGTTCTCATGTTTTTAATTTATTAGATGCAAGAGGGGTTGTTTCTGTTTCAGAAAGAACTGCTTATATACTTAGAATTCGAAAGCTTGCCCGTAAATGTGCTACATCTTATTTGAAATCTATTGGACAGCTGGAAAAAGGTCATGAAAAAAAATAATTATTTATTAGAATTTGGCTGTGAGGAGATTCCTGCACGTTTTGTTGCAAAGATGGTTGATTCATTAAAGTTAGGTTTTGAAAAATATTTAAAAGCAGAGCGGTTAAATTTTGATAGTATTACAGTATATGCAACATACAGGCGATTAGTTGTGATTGTTGAAGATATTGTAGATAAACAAGAAGATTTTGTTGATTATGTTAAAGGACCTCCTGAGAAAATGGTTTATGATACTCAAGGAGATTATTCTAAGGCAAGTATTGGTTTTTCTAAAAAAAACAATGTGAGTTTAGAGAAATGCGAACTAAAAGAATTTAATGGTAAGCAGCATTTGTCGTTTAGAAATTATCAAAAAGGAATACAATCACAACATGTATTAACACGGATTGTTCCTGAAATTATTATGGGGTTACCTTTATTTATAGCTATGAGGTGGTCTACTAATTCTACTACATTTATTCGCCCAATACACTGGATTGTGTCATTGTTTAACGATGAGGTTGTACCGTTTTCAATGTTTAATCTGGAAGCTGCAAAAACCAGTTTTGGACATCGCTTTTTGTCTAAGGGAGAGACATCTTTAGGTAAGGCTTTTACTGTTTCATTAAAAGCCTCTATTTTAGATCAATATCGTAAGATGAGTGTGATTTTGGATCAGCAGGAAAGAAGAGATATGATTGTTTCTGGTTTAAAAAATTATTCTCAAATAAATTTAGATGAAGATCTTTTAAATGAAATAGTGTATTTAGTTGAAATGCCTACCTTATTAAAGGGTGATTTTGATGAAAAATATTTAGAGTTACCGGATTTTGTTTTAATTGAATGTATGAAAAAGCATCAGCGATATTTTCCTTATTATACTAAATCAAAGTTACAGGCTTCGTTTTTAGTTGTGGCAGATAATGTTACTAAATTTAATCAAAAGAAGATTGTTTCTGGGAATGAAAATGTATTGATTGCACGTTTAGAAGATGCGATGTTTTTTTATAAAAATGATATTAATCAAGATTTAAATGAGTTTGTTAAAAAATTATCTGGTGTTGTTTTTCAAAAAAATGCCGGAACAATGTTAGATAAGCAAC
>CAXBWG010000064.1:0-8159 GCA_963979105.1 uncultured bacterium
AAGAGGTACATCTTCAATTAATCCTGAATCTGGACAGCTTCAAAAAAAGACAAGTATGTTTACTGAAAATTTGTCTGAGGGCATTTCCCAGGCGTTAATAGTAGCTCGCAGAGCAATGCAGCCCCATACTAGTATTCGAGGTGTAATAAAAGCACAAGAACGAACACTAGTTAAACAGGAAACAAAAACACTGTCCAAATCGTTAACTCAAGAAGATATGACAAGTAAACTAAAAACGCTACAAGATTCAGCTACTGCACTAGGCATAAAACCTGGTGATACTGCAAAAGATATGGGATTACAATTAAATAAAGATAAAGGTAATAAAGCAATAAAAGATAAACTAAGATTTTTAGAAAGTTTATCCAATCAGGTGGAAAGTACTGGGGTAAAAGCCAACAAGCCTAAATATACGAAATTGAATTTTGAAAAACTTATGCAAAGCCTTGAACTAGAAAATGTAGAGCTGCTAGATAGTGAAATGGAGTCTACACAAAACAGTAAAGATGAATTTGAAAAATTTGCATCATTTTTAGGACCAGACAAAGCAATGATTAAAACGCCAGCAGAGGGTGAGACTCTATCAGGTGCTGACAAGATGCAAAACGACATAGCAAATAAGTTAAATGACGGTTTAGGAGAAAATTTTAAATTTACTCAAGGTAACTTTACTCTAAGCGGGTTTAGACAAGCTTTACATACAAAAGATTCAATAGATTCAATAGTTTCAAAAGATAATAATGTTCCTGAATTAAGGGGTTTATATGAAAAATTTGATAGCGACCTAAAAAAACCAGCAGAACCTGGACAGGGCGAAGAACCAAGTCTACAGTTTAAAGTTTACACAGAAATAAATCAAAAAATTAACAATCAAGTAGATGTTGGTATTTTTGATGATAAAGCCGGTTATTCATTAGAGGATTCTATTAAAGCATGGCTATTGAAGTCTAAATTTGATGAAAAGGTTGATAAAGATAAAAATTTATCAACCACTCAACAAATCAAAAATTTAAAAAGTGAATTTATTGATGGTGATGAACCTACTGCTCCTGAGATAAAAATGGCAGATCATGCATTAACAAAAATGAAACATATTATACAAAGTGAAGGGCATCCTGCAGTGTCTACTGATTTGCAAACATACACATCAGATGAATGTGTTCAAGCAAGCGAATTGGCAGAAAGAATAAGAGCAGCAGCAGGGTCAGATACCGGTGATATTCAAACTTCCTTAGGAATGAATGAGCTTATTAAAGATGATGCTGTTTTAAATACGGTTAAAACGGCTAAAGATCAGGATATTAATGGACCAGATCTTAAAGCAGCAAAATATGCCTATGAAGTAATCAAAACAAAATATTCAGGTTCCGAAAAATATAGTGTTTATTTTGATAGTATAGGAACCAAAAAAGAATTAACAGATTTTTTAGGTAAAGTAGAAGTTTATGAACAAATACCTGAAGATTTTAGACCAGAAAAACTTGAAAAAGAAACAAGACTCGTTTCATTAAATGCAACAAAAGAGTTTAGTGATTCATTTAATAAAACAGATTCTAATAAACCTTTTGAATTTATAGACTCTTTTAAAGCTTTAACCGGTAATGCAGAGGTGGATCAATCTATAAAAGGTAAATGTAAAGGTATGTTAGATCAAAAATTAAATAACATAATTGGTGATAAAAATGGAGATGGCTTTAAATTATTAGAATTGCTAAAAGATGATCAGGGCAATTCAGTTGAAATTCAACAAGGTTCTGATAATGAAATTGAATATGAGTTTCAACAAAAAATAATAGGAGAAATAAACAAGGCGTTTACAGGTACAGCACTTGAATTACCACCAGAAAAATTAACATCTACAACCACAGCTAAAATTGAGAGTAGATTAAATTTGCATACAAGTTTAAACAGTGATGCTGTAATTGAACCCAGTGCTTTAATAGATAGTAAAAATGAGTTGAGTGCCTTAGTATTAGGTACAGGTGATGCAAGTTTGCAAATTGCAGTAGATCTATATATAGCAAAGCAATCACCTCCAGAAGGTGTAACTGCAGCAGATGGTAGCGTTTTAATTAATTCAAAAAGTGAACAGTTAAAAAGTATTATACAAAATTTGAAAGATCAAAAAGGAACGTTAACCCTTTCCCAACAACCTAATTATTTAGATCAATTAAAAGCGCAAGTTGAAGGCTTTGTTGGTGAGGGTTTCATTAATATGGATAATAGCGATTATGATAGTTCATTAAATCAACTAAAATTAGCAATCGATATAAAAGAGCTTTTTGATGAGATTGATTCGGCACAAACTGATATAGTTAAAAATGATAAATTAACTCAACTTGCTAAGCTTGATTTAAGTGGTTTTGCTGAAAAGGAAAAAGGGGATTCGCCTGTACTAAAAAATTATGACGCAATGATAAAAACTAAAATAAATAATTTCTTAGAAATAGCAGGTATTCAGGAAAAGGAAGTGTTGGGTGCACTAGATTTAAACCTACAAATTTTAGATGCAAACTCTACAGATAATTTTAGTAGCTTAATCGCAGATCAAGAAATTTTAAATTTATTTAGTGGAAAAATAAATTCTGCTATTCAAAAATTTACAGGCGTTGATATTGTTACAAGAGAGGACCGTAAAAATGCATTAAATAAAAATCAAGAAATATTAGACGCTGGAGAAGATATAGATAAACTTTTAGATATAGATACAACTAACGAGTTGTCAACAACTTTGCAAGAGGGTTTTGAAGGCAAGATATTAAACAAAGTTAACACCCTTTTAGGAGAAAAGTTTAAGTTTGAGGGTAGTTTTAGTAGAGCTGAAATTAAAAGTCGAATAGAGTTAAAAGGTTTTTGTGATGAGAATTTAAAATCTGGATATGAACGTGAGACTATCACGGTGAAAGACTTAAACAAGTTGAAAAGCGATATAGAAAAGATTCAAAGCTTAAGTCTTCAACAATTAAATGAACTAAATACCATGATTGAATCAAATGAGGCTCTGTTTGAAGAAAATAAATATCAAAAAATTACAACTGCTATTAAATCAGAAATACAAAAGCACACCCCTACTCCTCCTACAGTTCCAGACGGTGGAAGTCAGTAAAGGTGTCAGAGTCTTATACGTAAAAGGTGCCAGAGTAGAAGTAAATAATACTAAAATTTACTAAAAAAAATATCAAATAAAAATATCAAATAACAAAATCAATAAACTCAAAAATAGAAAAAATTAAAGGGTAGTAGGAAGTTGTTTTTTTGAAAAAAAACAAAGGTGTCAGAGTCTTATACGTAAAAGGTGCCAGAGTAGAAGCAAATAATACTAAAATTTACTAAAAAAAATATCAAATAAAAATATCAAATAACAAAATCAATAAAATCAAAAATAGAAAAAATTAAAGGGTAGTAGGAAGTTGTTTTTTTGAAAGAAGTTTAGATATCTCCGTCGTAGTGCCCGTTTCATGAAACGCTTTAAAAGCATGGATATCATTAAAGAAACCTAATGCAAACTCTTTAGTTAACCAGCTAATAGTGGTTTTACAAAGATAAGTTGAGTAAGAGCTTAACTCATAATCTTCGGCAAACTGCGTTAGCAGAGCATCAACTGGATTTAGGTGAATATACTTTAATAATTGAATAAAATAATCATGAGATTCAACTAAAATAGATTTATAACGAGATCTAAATAAAGCTCCATCAGCCCCACATAGTCTATTAATTTTTCGTGAAAGACTCGAACCAAAATGTTGCATAAATTTATCCAAATTAGCATCGGGTGTTCTAAGTAATAAATGATAATGATTAGACATTAAACAAAATGCATGAATTTCAACATTAAATTTATATTTAGCTGCTAATAATTGTGAAAAAAAGATGTCGTGAAACATGGTTCCAAACTGGATATGTTTTTTAGATATTCCTCTATTAAACACATGGTAAAATCCGTTTTCGGCTAAATCTCGTTTTTTTCTTGGCATATGCGTTACATAGTTTAATTTAAAATATTATTTAACGCAAATGGGGTTTTATATATATTTATGAGAGGTATCATAAATAAGCAAGATTCGTTTAACTAAAGACTGATTTTTACTATAACGTTGATTTGTAAATTGTTTCATTAAAAAAAGTATAGTTTTTTAAAAAATTTATCTTTTTTTGTAACTACTCTGGCACCTTTTACACATAAGACTCTGACACCTTTAATACTGACACCTTTGTTATTTAAATACAGTTATAGAAATAATTTGACTTACATCAACTTTGTACTCTATCGATTCTTTTGATGTATTTTCTGATCGGTGTTTGTAAACACTTAAATCGGTAATTTGAAATTGATTATTATATTCTATACCGCAAATAGTTGCATGAAAATCATTTTCTAACGTGGAATTTAAAGACCCTATAACTAAACCAATATCTAAGCCAATACATTTTTTACGGTATTCAGGTCTGCTTTCTGAAGCAAATTCTGCAGCAAACATATCAACATTAAAGCATTTCTGTTTTGTTTCTAAGCATAAATAGGGTTTTACTTCACTAGCAAATTTTCTTTTACTTACATAGATGGCTTGTGCAGTAGGCGCAGAATCTAAAGGGTCAGATTTATTAGATTTAATATCTAAGGTGGTTTCATTTGCAAGTGTTGCCTCAGGGATAGTTGGTAGAGTTACTTCGTTAATCCATTTTAAGCGAATAGGTTCTGGATTAGATGGTAAAATTAAACTTGATAGGGCACTAAAAATACTCATATTAGTCCTGATACTTAAATGTAGTTGATATAATTTTTTTTAAAAAAGGGATATGTTTAGTTAGGTTTATTTTACATTTATTCCAATTTTTATTAAAACAAGTTACCTGAGATATAGACCGTAAATTATCTAATTTAAAAGCCATAGCATCTATTTTAAATATAGAGGTTTCTAAACGGTACTTGTTCGATATCGCCACTATAAAATTTTGTAAGTTACTTCGACAATCAAGAGCTTCAGTTCTAATTTTATTAATAGAAGTTGTGTCTGCTGTAACAGAGTTTATGTATTGTTCAGAAAAAAAATGTAAGCAATAAGTAGTCATTGGTTCTTAAGAATAATAAAATTTTATAAAAAAATAAATATAAAAAAAATAAAATTTCTAACTACTCTGGCACCTTTTACACATAAGACTCTGACACCTTTATTGAATTCGTTGAAATAAAGCGAGCGGATATTTTTCTTGTAAATAATCGTCACTTAGCGGGCCTTGTTCAGTCATGAATTTTTTATAGTCTTCAAGTTTACACTCCGCTTCTAGATTTGCTTTGTTATCAGCGTAAGATTCTTTATATTCAGCACTTTCTTTTAGAGTTGCTAGCGAATCGCTATGTTTTATAACCTCAAAAAAAGTCTCTCGACTTATATTGTTAAATATATCTGGAAACATTTTTTGTAAGAGGTTGTCTTGATCAGGGTCTTCTGTTGTATGATCGATAAATTTGTACGTATTATCTTTAGTTTTTACCCAAACATATCTTTCATCAAAATAAAAAATATTTTTTCCTTCTTTTTTCATAATAGTATCAGAAGCTGTTAACCTTCCTGCTTTAGATTTGTTGGGGATATCTTTATTTTTAATAAAATAGTCGGTGTTATTTAAGCTGATTTTGTTATAAGCCTCTACAGGTTGTGAGCTCATTGAACTTGTGATTGACTTGAAAATACTTTTTTGTGGACTTTGGCTAAGCTTATCTACAGTTAAGCCTGTTTCTAATGTAAGCCCAGAAATAAAAAAACGGTCTGCATCAGTTACCTTATCTCCAAAAAATTTACTTGTATCACGAAAAGCAGATAACTCTGAAAAATTAGTTATTATGTCATTTATTACTGGTGTAACATCTTCTGTAGAATAATTTTTTAGCTTATCAAACATATCGGTTTTAAACCTAGTTTTATACTGTTGTAATGAGTCTATAGTAGGAAGAATCGCCTTTGAATAGGTTGTTATTTCTTCATTTATCTTATCCCACGCCTCATAATAGGGTTTAAATAATACCGTTTGTTTAATATCTGTTGAATTAGAACAGTCATAAATTAGTGCACTTGCAAGCGTATTAGAAATATCTTCGTAATTATCTAAAATATAATTTTGAATTAAATTAAGATGTTCACAAATTTTTTCAATACTTTTAGTTGGACTTGAATTGGCTTTATGCATAGTATCGTATTCAGTTAAGAGAGTTGAAATCACCGGTGATTTGAAAGCATTTTTGTTATTTTTATAATATGATTTAATTAAATTTATAGATGATTCAAGTGAGTTTATATGAGTTTCAATTGTGGATTTAAGTTTTTTTGAGGGGGTAATAACGGCTTTAGTAGAATCTGATACATAGTTATTTTCATCTAAGATAGTTTCAAGCATATTAGAAACATCTTTTACTGAAGCTGTATCTAGGCAGATATTAACGTCTGTTAAATCTAGATGAAAAGACTTAAGTATAGTTTTAATCTCCTCTTTTTTTAAATCATCTAGAACATTAGGTGAGCCCGAGGGATCCTCTTCTAAATTAGGTAGGGAGTCTAGTTCGGCTTTAATAGCTTCTAGTTGAGTTAGACTAGCGTCTTGAGATTGTGTAATTAAATCTGTTATCTCTTGTTTATCTTCTGCTGAAATTGGAGGTTTTAATAATACTTCTGAACACAATAATAAACGTTCAGATAGAAACTGAGAGTTTATAGCGTCAGGGTCTGTTTCTATAATAACGATAGTATTAATATTAAGTGCTATACGATTATTAGCAAAATGATCAAATTGCTTGCTCCCGTTTTGTCTTAATTGGTCTATTATAGTGGGGTTGTGTTCAAACGTATCTTTGTCTAAGTCTTTATTTGAAATTGTTATTTCAGAACGTATTGAAGGTATTAATTTGTCTAAATAATCACAGCGATATTGGAGGGATTCTAAGTTGTTATCGTGTGAATTTAGTGCGTTTGTTTCTTCTATTATTTTGTCACAGTCTGATTTAATTTCCTCATAAAATTCGGTTTCTTGATTTGATTCAATTTGTTTTGAGCAATACTGTTGTATGTATTTTAGTTCTGTTGTTTGGTGCTTTAATTTTGTGAGTAGCATTGTTTCTGCTTTTTGATCACTAGTTGATTTAGTAACTGTATAAAACATATCTTTAAAAAAATCACTCCATTTACGTTTAGGTGTACGAGTTACGTTATTTTGTGAATTGATATCTTTATAAATAGTTAAAAGTTTTTCTGTTGTTGTAATCCCTTTAAATTTACCTTTAACAACAAATTTATTAGGTCTATTTGGTAACCAGGCAGATTCTTCTTTTAATTCTATTTGATAAGTTTTATTAAATTCATCTAGAATTTTTAACGTTATATGTCCTGTTTTTTTATTATGAGTTATAGACTCGATAGTATCTCCATTTAATTCAGGTAATAGTTTTGTTTGAATATTTTTGCATAGTGGGGTTTCTTTATTAAATATCTTTGGTACGTAACTAGCAGCGGTTTGACTTTCTCGCAAAGGTTTATCTGTTAGGTTAAGTTTAGTTGTGTCATAGAGGTCCATGCAATGGGCAAAACAATTTTTTATAACTGATTTATCTAAAGTGTTTAATTTGGGATCAATCGTAATCTCAGCAGTATGTGAACATGTAATAGTAAATGGCATGTCACTTGTATTTTTAAATGTTAAAACTAATCCTTTTTCAGGATCATAACTAATAGTTGCATCTTTATAGTCTTCACCAAAATAAGGGGTTAGATTTACAGCTAAACTTATGTTCGTGTTGGTTTTAAATGTGTTAAATATTTGATGAGTTTTATTAAAAATTTGCTGTTTTAAACTACTGGAGTTAAATTGAGTTAAGCGCGATTTTTTATAAAATGAACTAAAATCTTTAGTAGGACCTTCTAAACTTACCTTACCATTTGTTTGAATAAGTTTATATAATTTTGTTTGATTTGGCTTAGATATTGAATTTACAGTTAAATTAAATCCATTTTCATTGGGAGTTAACTCTTTAATAGTAATGTCAAACTCTTTAAATTCTTTATTTAAAGAGCTTAGCATGTCATGTTTTTTAGAAGCGAATTTTTTGTTCATTTCATCTAAGTGAAACTTAATTAATTCTTTATGACGCAATGTTGTATCCACATTTAAAG
>CAXBWG010000065.1:0-8148 GCA_963979105.1 uncultured bacterium
CATGAAATTAACCATGAAATTAAAAGTAAAATAATACTTTTTTTCATGTAGTTATTATAACGTATAATTATGTGCGATTGTAATTAATTCAGTAAAAGAGTCTATTTTTAAACAAGATCCACCAACTAAGGCGCCATCAATATCGGGTTCTTCGATTAAACTTTGAAAGTTTTTTGGGTTTACAGAACCTCCATAAATAATTTGAATTTTATTTGCTAAATTTGTATCTATATGTGTTGAAATGATATGTCTAATAAATTGATGAATGTCTTGAGCTTGATTAGGAGTTGCTACTTTTCCTGTTCCGATTGCCCAGACTGGTTCATAGGCAATAATGAATGGTTTTATGGTTAAAGGTAAATCTTTAAGGCCTGTTAATAATTGGTCCTCGATAACAGTTAATGTTTGGTCGTTTTCTCTCTGTTCTAAGGTTTCTCCAATACAATAAATTGGTGTAATATTTTCATTCATGGCAACATAGCATTTTTCTTGGCAACTTGCGTTAGTTTCATTATGATATTGTCGTCTTTCTGAATGTCCAATAATACTATAACTACAACCACAATCTTTTAACATTGGAAATGAAATTTCTCCAGTGTAAGCACCCGATTCTTTTATTGAAATATCTTGAGATGATAGATTTATAGAGGTGTTTTTAGAGAGTTCTTTAAGCGGGTATAACGCGGTATATGGCGGTGCTATTATAATATTTGTATTTGACAGAGCAATAACTTTGTTTTTTAGCTCAGATACAAAATTAATGGCCTCTGAAGTGGTTTTGTTCATTTTCCAGTTACCTGCGATGATTGGTTGTCTCATTTTTTTTTCTCCTAAATTCTTTTATGATACAAATATCATGATTATTGCAGTAAGAATCATAATAGATTTTGCAAATATCGATAAGCTTGGACTAAGAATATCTTTATATACACATGAAATATTTTGCATTTGTTGAATAGAAGGGTATGTAATAGATTCTTTTCCTCCGAATCTTCCGTTATCAATATATAGTTTTGCATTTTGAATTATATCTCCAGAATTTCCCCAGCTAAAGCTAAGTGCAATACATAATAAAAGTGTTCCTAAGGCAAATGAAATAGAAATAGATACATCTATTAAATAGCCTAATAAAATGGGGATTAATACTGTAAGAATTCCAGGTGCTATAAGCCCGTCCATAGCCAGACGAGTGATTGTATCGGATAGTTTTACAACATCTGGTTTTGCTTTTCCTTGAAGTAAATAGGGGATTTGTTCGAATTGTTTTCTGATTTCAGAGGATATTGTTTTACTAATTTTCATACATACATCTAGTAAGAATCCTGTAGATGAAAGAGGAATAACTACACCTAATATAAGTCCTCCAATTAATAATGTATCCATGAAGAAAACATCTTTAAATGAATAGTTTTTAAAGCATATAAATGAAAAAAATAACCCAAAGCATGAAATTAATGTAGTTATTGTTGAATAGGAGTTTCCAATAGCGAGAGTAGATTCTCCTATTTGTTTCATTTTATTTGTATGTGTGTGTATTGTCGTAGAAGAGGTTGAAAGGTGGCTAATTTTTGATGCTGATTTAGATAATGGAAGAAAACTATTTATAGATATTATGGTTGTAATTACACAAAGCATTCCAATACTTGCAAGAGAAATGCCATATAGTCCTGCTGTAAAATATGAAATTCCAGAAATTATGATAATGTAAATTAAATATATTAAATTAGATTTAAATCCTATGCTAAAAGCATATAAATGAATAATAGAACTTCCAAATTCTTGTTGTGAGGCACATGTTTTTGCTATTGAATGTTTTTTTGAGGTTAATAATTCAGAACTATAACAGATTAGCCCAGCTCCTAGTAGACCCGATAAATAGGCGAAAAATGGAAGAAATGTGTTTTTTCCGAGCCATATTGAGTTTAGATTAAGTTTTGGTAATGTGCTAGTTAGAAAGAATGTGCTAACGGCGCAAATAATAATGACTAAATATAATGATTCCAATAACATATTTTGATGTTTGTTTTGAGAGATTCGTATTTTGGTTAAAATAACACCTAAAATATTGGCACAAAGACTTATAAATAAAATTTTCCAAGGAAGTGATTTAAAAGCAGAATATGTAGTTTCATTAACAATGTTATGTTGTTCAAATGCAAATGCGAAAAGCACACAAGATAAGACACTTAAAATAAAAGATCCGATAATATCTGCTGAAAACCCGCATAATTTATTAATATAATCGCTTGCGATTTCAATTATTAGTCCGGGGTTTCTATCATCGTGGTGAGGTAGGTTCTTATTTTTTGTTTTTGAAATGGAGAATCCTATTTCTGAGCTTGCTGAAAAAAGGCCGCCTGCTATTCTAATAAAAAAGCTAGCATAAACAATTCCTAATCCGTAACCAATTAATAATTTGTAAGAACCTAAAAGTAATAATAAAATGCCATTGATTAAAATTATACTAATGATGATGAAACTAATCATAGTTGTTATATTAAATTGTAAATGAAGTCCATCTTTTAAATATCCTTTAGATTTTTGGATTATTACGGGGATTAATTGAGGAGTAATTCCAATTAAAATAAATAATAAAACAGACATGGAAATTCCACCTAAGAAAAAAGATCCTATTTGATTCCATAAAAAGTTTTTTGATAATAATTTAGATAGAATTAATAAGACTAATGAGGTGTAAAGTAAAACTTGAAAAATGGCAGAAAAAGATCGGAATCCGTAAACTTTTAATACATCTATAATTAATGAACTGCTTTGATGTGACAGATTTTTTTCTAATTTTGTTTGTAGGAGTTTATAAAGTCCAAAAGTGTTTCCTATTACAAGTAGGATACAAAGGAGTAATAATCCGATTTCTGCTGATAACATATGTTTATTTAACAGGAATTTGTGTTAATTCGTCAAGTTGTATGGGAAAAGGAATATGTTTTCCTAGATAGTTTATAATGATTTCATGGGCTTTTTCTATTGAAAGGGTGTGACTGTTATGGGGTTCTAAACCTTCAATTTTTATATAAGAAAGTAAAAAATTTATAGTTGTTTGATTGAGAGGTTGAGTTGAGTTCAATTGATTTAAAATTGATTTTATTAAATTAAATAATGCATAATTTTCCTGATCTTCATGAATAGTGTTTTTTATAATATTTAGATAAAATAATCCATATTGAATTAAATTAAATGAAGATCTAATAACATCGTAATATTCAACAACACTATATTGATTAATAATGTAAAATGATTTCCCTTTAAAAAGTGTTAAATTTACAATCGATAAGGGTTCTAGTGCCCATGATTTTTTTTTTGATTTCGTTATATATTTAGCTAAACATGTTACTTTTCCTAAGCTAGGACTAAAACAGTCACATCGTTTATCATATTCGAAAAAGTTAGTTGTTTTTAATATGAGCGCCGTTGTTTTTATTAAGCTCATTTTACATAAAATTGGTGATACATGTAATCGTAATGTAAAAATATATTAATTGGCCAATAACATCTAATGTTGTTGAAATAAATGGTGCTGATGCAATTGCAGGGTCTATTTTAAGCTTATTAAATAGGAGAGGGAGGGTAGTTCCTATAAATGCAGCAACTAAGATATTTAAGAACAAAGATACGGTTACTATAAGACTAAATATTAATGGATATGTGTAGATATAGCGATTAATAATAAATAAGATACTGCTTATAATAATGCCAATACCAATTCCAATTATTAGCTCTCTGAATAAAATTTTTAGAGATTCCTTTGGGTTTACGTAACCAGTTGCTAGTCCACGAACAATAATGGCTGAAGATTGGTTACCTACATTTCCTCCAAGCCCCATTAGAAGAGGAATAAAGCTTAATGAGAGTGCTAATGGAAATAAGCTTGTGTTAAATTTAGTTGAATAAGAATTAATTATAAAAGATGCAATAATTCCTCCGAAAATAGTAATAATTAACCAGGGAATTCTATATAAAATAGGTTTGATGACATTAGTTGCCATAATTTTACGTTCATCATCAGTTGCCGTTCCTGATAATTTATAAATATCTTCGTTTGCTTCCTCTATAACTACATCAACGACATCATCAACCGTAATTGCTCCTAATAATATGTCATTTTCATCTACAACAGGAATAACAGACATATCGTATTTTTGAAAGAGCTTTGCTACTTCTTCTTGATCTTCATGGTGATTTACAAAAATATGATGTTCATGTCTAATAGATTTAATTTTTAAATTGCTCTCACAAAAGACTAGGTCTCTTAATGTTGTGTATCCGATTAGTTTTTTAGAGCTTGTAATAATGAAAATATAAAATGATAGTTCAGATTCAGGGGGGTCTTGTTGTTGAATTAATTTTAGGGCTTCAACAGTTGTAAGATTTTCTGGTATTGCTAAAAAATCTGAGGTCATTAATGCGCCAGCAGAATCCTCTTCGTAGGAAAGTAATGTTTGGATATCTGTTTTTTCTTTTTCTGGTAATGCATTAATAATTTCCTTTGCCTGAAATAAATTTGTTTCAGATAGTTCTTCTAAAAGGTCTGCTGCATCGTCTGGTTCCATTTCTTCGATAAATTTTGCAGCGGCTTCTGTTTTAAGTTTAGAAATAAAATCAATTTGTTGTTCAATGTCGAGCTCTTCTAAGACATCTGTTGCAATTTCTAAATTTACTTTTTTAAAAAATTTAGATCGATCATTTTCAGATAATTTAGATAGTTGTTCAGCGATATCTGCTTCATGATAAAACTTTAAAAATAATAGGTAGTCTTTAGATGTTCCTTTATTGATAAGTTCTTGAATAGATTTTGGATTTTTTTGATTTTTAATATCCATACGCTCACACTAACAAAAACTGGCTTTATACGTCAAATTTATTTTGAATCTGAAAAATGCAGTTTAAATAGACATATAAGGGTGTTTTGTGATCAAATTGACTTGTTTATGAGCGATAAAAAATTATATTAAATTATTTTTTTTAAAAATGAGCTTGGATATGATTGAGCTTTTGATCTAGGATGATTTTAATAGAATTTTTTAGGCTAAATGTATGTATAGAGTTTTGATGGTTTATTATGTGTAAAATGAAGTTTTTTTGAGCTTTAAATTAATTTTATTTTAATTAAAGATTTATTCCCATTCTATAGTTGCAGGTGGTTTAGAGGATATGTCGTAAACAACACGATTAATGTCGGCTACTTCATTTATTATTCGAGAAGATACTTTTTCTAATAATTCATAAGGAAGTTTAGCCCAATTGGCAGTCATTGCATCATCTGAATTGACAGCACGTATTGCAAGTACGTTTGAATAAGTGCGCTGATCACCTTGTACTCCTACGGTTTTTACTGGAAGTAATACAGCAAATACTTGCCATAATTTTCTATATAAACCGGCATTTTTAACTTCTTCCATTAATATAGCGTCTGCTTCTTGTAATATAGCAACTCTTTCTTTACTTAATTTACCTAAAATTCGAATTGCTAATCCGGGTCCTGGGAACGGGTGTCTAAATACAAGTTCTTCTGGTAATCCTAATTCTAATCCTACATTACGAACTTCATCTTTAAATAACATTCGTAAAGGTTCGATAATTGAAAAGTCTATATCTTCTGGTAAGCCACCTACATTGTGATGTGATTTTATTGTTACTGCTGTTTCAGAAATATCTCCAACAGCTGATTCTATTACATCTGGATATAGAGTTCCTTGAGCTAAAAACTTGTAATCTCCAGTTAACTTTTTGCTTTCTTCTTCGAAAACGCGAATAAACTCTTCTCCGATTATTTTGCGTTTATGTTCTGGTTCGGATATGTTTTTTAGTTTTTTATGAAATCTATCAACTGCATTTACATAGATTAAATCTATATTAAATTTTTCTTCAAAAAGTGCTTTAATTTTTTTTCCTTCATTTTTTCTCATAAATCCTAAATCTATAAACATACAAGTTAATCTATTTCCAATTGCTTTTTTTAGTAAAGCTGCTACTACAGATGAGTCTACTCCTCCAGACAGTGCGCATAACACCTTTTCGTGTTTTACTTCTCTGTTTATTGCTTGAATAGCTGTTTTAATAAATGATTTTGGATTCCAATCTTGTTGACATTTACATACTCTAAACAAGAAGTTATTGATAATATCTTTTCCTCGTGGCGTATGAGAGACTTCTGGATGAAATTGTACACCAAAAATTTTCTTTTTTGGATGACTCATAGCCGCAATACTGCAACTATCTGTATGTCCTAATCGTTGGAATTGGTCAGGCATTCTAATAACACTATCTCCATGACTCATCCAGATGTTCATTTCAAGCCATAAACCTTCAAATAGATCAAAGTTATTATCTATAAATAAGTTTGCAAGTCCATACTCTTTTGAGTTTCCTTTTGTAATTTCGCCTCCAAAATGTTTTGCGATTAACTGCATCCCATAACATATTCCAAAAAGGGGAAGATTACTTGAAAAAATATTTACATCGCATGTTGGGGCATTTTTTTTGAAAACTGAATTAGGACCACCTGATAAAATTATGCCTCTTACATTTTTATTCTGCAGATCCTCTATTTTAACTGTATGTTTGAATACTTCACAATACACGTTAGATTCTCTAATTTTACGAGCAATTATTTTTGTATATTGAGAACCGAAGTCTAGAATAGCAATCATTATTGCTTATACATGCCTAGTTCTTGTGCTCGTTGATAAATTTTTCCTTCTGTAAGTAAGGACGGGGCAATTGTAACTTCAATGTTATGCATTTCTTTAATTGTTTTAACACCCAGTGTTGCAAAACATGTTGTTATAGCTCCATAAATATTTTGAGATCCATCATCTGAGTTGGAAGGTCCTTGTATAATTTGCTCTAATGCACAAATCGTTCCAACGCGAATTCTTGCTCCGCGTGGTAATACACTATTTGGCGTTGCCATACCCCAATGATACCCTCTTCCCGGGGCTTCATTGCTTTTAGCTAAGGGAGAGCCAATCATAACTGCATCTGCACCGCAGGCTAATGCTTTACAAATATCACCAGAATTTACAATTCCACCGTCTGCGATAACAGGTACATAGGTTCCTGTTTCTTCTAAATGTTGATCACGTGCAGCAGCGGCTTTTGTTATTGCAGATGCCATAGGAACGCCAATTCCAAGAACGCCTCTTGTTGTGCAAGCAGCCCCTGGCCCAATTCCAACAAAAACACCTTTAACACCTGTTCTCATAAGATCTAATGTTACTTCTGTCGTAGTAGTGTTTCCTACCATTACAGGAATAGACATAGACTTTACAAATGTTTTTAAATCTAAAATAGCTGAGGGGTCTTTTGCTTGAAACTTGTTTGATACAACGGTTGATTGAATTATAAATATATCTGCGCCTGCTTCATTTGCAATTGGACCTAATTTTGAGGCGTTTTGAGGCGTAGATGAAACTACTACTGGCACATTTTGAGATTTTATCTCTTGAATTCGCTTTATTACTAAATCTTCTCTAACTTCATTTTCTTGATATATTTTTTGCATTAATTCTACATATGTATTTTTATCTGCTTCTGCTATTTTATCTAGTATTTCTGCAGGGTTTTCATATCGTGTTTGAACACCTTCTAAATTTAATACGCCAGCTCCACCACATTTTCCGATTATACCTGCTGTTCTTGGGGATACAACAGAATCCATGGCAGAGGCAAATAGAGGAAGCTTAAGTGTTATACCTGCAATTTTTGTAGATATATCTACAAGTTCAGGGTCTATTGTAATATTTGATGGGACTAAAGCTATTTCATTTAATCCATATGAACGTGTGAACTGTTTTTCCATTGATAAATGTTACAATCTATTTAATTTTTTTTCAATATATATTTGATTTTTTTTTTAAACTTATTATTTCGTTTAATTTAATTTATATAGGTGTATTTAATTAAGATTTAATCATGCTTCTTAGATATAAAGATTTTATTTTAGATTACTTTAATTATTGTGTTCTTGTTCGGCTGATTCAGTTTCATCAGAAGTCTGATGTTTATTGGAATTTTCAGAAGTTTGTTCGTTAGAATTTTCTTGAGAATCTTCTGTGGACTGTGTAGAAGATGATTTAGAATTCGTCATCTGGGCTTGATGTGCATTTGTGTTTGTGTCACCTGTATAAT
>CAXBWG010000066.1:0-8104 GCA_963979105.1 uncultured bacterium
TTGTTGTTAATTCCTGTTCTTTTTTTTTATCTTTTGAAGAACTTTTCTCGCTAGATTTCAAGTTTCGATTTGTGCTGTTTGCTAACGGCCTAAAATTAAATATACTCATATCCCCCAACCCCTTACATATATTTACTTACCCATAAATTTATTAAATTAAACCCGAATAAAAACTAAAGGTGTCGGAGTCTTATGGGTAAAAGGTGCCAGAGTTAGTCTTAATGCGTAGATATAAACAACCCCCGCATCTTTCTTTGAGATAATTTAATTTATAATTAATACACTCGATTTATTTATTGATGAACAAGATTTATTTAACTAATATATTATTTATTTCAACTAACAACTTCTCAAGAATAGGATTAATTATCGCCACTATAGCCTCAGAAGGAAAAGGATTTAAGCCATGCCAGTTAAGATTACTTTGTATCCGTTCTTCATTAAAATGTGATTGATTTAACTCTTTTATCTCACCTTTAATCTTATCTATTTCCTTGCTAGTAAATGTGTTAGTGATTAAAACATCAATAAGTACGTTTAAAAAACTATCTAAATAATTTTTTATAGGCTTTGTAGTTTTAAAAACAGGTAAAAACTTACCTTCTTCTTTTACAGAACGAACCAAATAAGTGCTTTCACGTTGCTGAGATTTTCCAGATATTGATTTAGCAAAACCATAGGCTGCTAACGCCCCTTGTAATCTTGTAGCTTTAGACGAATACAAATTTGGTTCTGGCCAATAAATTGCTTTTGAGCCTAATTCACTATTAATTTTTTTTCTTAAGCACAATTCTTTTTCATTTAATTCCTTCACAATTTTTTCTAGTTTTTCAATCATACATTTAGGATTATCTACTTTGTTGATTGTAGATTTCTTTTTAATTAATTCATTGAATTTTTCTTTTATAGTATCCACATTCCATTCATATCCTCCAGAAAGCAACGCAATTTCATTGTTAGCTAGCCCCTCTAAACACACTCTAAATGTTTGTTTTTGTTTAAGGGATAAATCTTTAAATAAAGCATCATTTACAATATCTGCATCCATAGTTCGAATTATGGTTTTATCAGGGGCATAGGCACTATCTAGTTGTGGATGAACAGAAAAAATAGATCGAGCTTCTAAAAAAGGAAAAACGTAACCTTTATTTTTATGTTCTGTTTGTTTTTCAGTTGCTTTCCATGTAAACGGAAAGCATGAACCTGAAATGCTACAATTATTCATCTCTTTAATTATCTCTTTACAACTAATTTCTAAATCACTTAATTTACACCTAATTTCTAAATCACTTAATTCATTTTCAGGATTAGAGTCTTTTTTTATTTCTTCATTAAAACCAACAACTACAACAACATCAAACGCATTTAAAACTTCAGAATTTTTTAATTGATTTATTTTTAATTTAGCAGCCTCCACATCGAATTCCATAACTTCTATAACTAATCTAGTTTTTTCATTTTGTGCCAAGCCTTGAGTGTTTTTTATATTAAACTGATCTGAATTCATACATTTCCCAACACAAAGATGTGGCGTTTCAAAATAGAGTTTATTCTCAATAAGTTGCTTAGAAAAAAGTGTATTTAAATCGGATTTCGAATCAACAGCAGGACCCTCTAGAATTTCACCTTCTAAGCGCTCCAAAAGATTACTAGAAAGCGCTACAGCAGGCGCTTGTGATAAAGTTTCAAAGATTCCTTGAGTATTTTTAGGCCTAGATTCTCCATAAATATTTCCTGTTATATCAACTAGCTTTGCCAATAGGCTATCTGGAATAGCATCTTTAACTGAGCTAAACAACTCACCTCGTCTTAACCCATCTTTAATATAGGCCGTATGCCACCCTATTATCCCTAAAGAAACAGCACCCAAAGGGCTTCCAGAAGAATTATGATGCGTTAAACTAGAATAGATTGACTCTAATTGAAGATAATCAGATTCAGAAAAATCTCCTACCGAGACATGTTTTGGATTTCCTTTTGAAAAATGAACAACAAAAGACTTTCCACTTGGTTGTGCCGCTAATAAAGGAATAGGTTTTCTAGTTTCAACAGGTTGTTTTAATTTTAATAACACATAATCAAAGCTTTGCTCTTGCATTGAGCCATCTTCTACTGCGTGTTCAACTGAAAAAACCTGATCCGTAGAAATGTCATCTTCAAAACATACAGATACCAAATCTAATGGTAATTCTGCGTTTATAAATGGCATTAATATATGCTTAGAGGTTAAAATAACATCTGGAGCAATAAGATAGCCTGTTCCCAATACCGAATTTGTTGGCGATAATACAGCACAGCAAGATGGGCCGTAGTCTTCTAGCCAACGTTTAAATTCTGAAAGGTCCAAAGATTCCAAACATAAATTAAGCCTCTGATTTTCTATGTCCCCTAGTTCTGGCTCTAATGGGCTATAAGACTTATCTGAAAAAAAATTTCTAGGTACGGGTTGTGCTGACTGTCTTAATTCATTTTGTTTGAATGCACTATTTTCTTGAAGATCTTTAAACTCTTCATCTGAAAAGGGACTATATTTATTGCAACTTATTGTTTTTTTCATAACTTATATTTTTTATACCCTAATTGCTCTTTTGCTTCTATTTACTATATGAGTACAAATAATTAAATAAACACAAATCCATGTAATCTAGCAATACAGCAGTCTTTTTTGAGTATTTATATTTAAATAATTACCTTAATTCCAAACTTTGTATAATTTAGACCCATATATAAACAGATTTACAAAGAATCGTCTATCTTGTATCTATAATTATTAATTATTAATTTCAAATTACTTTGTAAATCTCAAATTAGCTTATTTATAATCAGGAATAAAAAGAACATTAATTTAATTAATATAAAATTTGAAACTAAATGAAAAAAATACTAAGTTTTATAAATCAGAATAAAAAACCAAGTAATATTAAAACATCTGACTACAAAAAACACATATTTAAAAAACCAAATATTCTTATTACCCCAACCAAAAAAACAATTTATAACAAAGCCAGATTGTCTTATACTATAAACTAAGTCGTTAAATTAACTTATTTATAACTAACACTAAAAACTATATTAATATAAATATATTAGAGTTAAATAAAAAATGAAAAAAACATTAAGCCTACTACTACCTAATACAATTCCAAGCATTGATTCTAATGAGAACAATTTACAATTTTTGGTTCCTCCCAAACTACGACGATCTATTAGAACATCTAAACTAGTCTCATTAGTTTACGAAATACAAAATGGCAATATCCAGGTTGATAAAACCGAACTTAAACTATTATCCCGCATTCCAATTAATGAACACTCATTTAAGTATATAATTGAAAACAATTTAGAACAAACTCTTACAGATATCTACATTAAAACCTTTAAAGTGTAATTATTACAACACTAAATAAATCTTTAAAAAAACTCCCAGGCTAACTCCTACGCCTAACTCTTGTTGTGAAACTAAATAAACAGCAGATACCTCTTAAGCGTTTGGTATTTCATTAAAAACAGCTTAATTTGTTACTAACTTTACTGCATCAATGAAACATAGATAGTTTTAAACTACTTTAACTATCTAGAATTTCAAACTTTAACTCTTTAACTTTTTGATATTTTTACTTAAACTCATACATTATGATACAAACATCTAATCTTACATTAGAATTTGGCGGAACATCTTTATTTGAAGATGTTAGCGTTAAGTTTATACCTGGAAACTGCTATGGCCTTATTGGAGCAAATGGAGCAGGAAAATCTACTTTTTTAAAATTACTATCAAAAGAACTTTTACCTTCTAATGGTGAAATCATTCTAGAATCACGAAAACGTATCGCGGTTTTAAAACAAGATCAGTTTGCATATGATGCCTATTCTGTTATTGAAACTGTATTTATTGGGCACTCAGAACTTTACCCCATATATAAAGAACGAAACGACTTATATTCTAAAGATGATTTATCTGATTCTGAAGGTGAACGGATAGGCGAGTTAGAATCTGAATTTGCAGAACTAGATGGCTATAGCCTAGAATCAGAAGCCGCTACCCTACTTTCCGACTTAGGAATAGCTGAAGACTTACATGAAAAACAAATGTGCGAACTTGAATCAGGTCAAAAAGTAAGAACTCTACTTGCTCAAGCACTTTTTGGAAATCCAGATATTTTATTATTAGATGAACCTACAAACCAATTAGATTATGTAACAGTATTGTGGTTAGAGAAGTTTTTAATGGACTTTAAAAACACTGTAATTATTGTGTCTCATGATAGACATTTTTTAAATAAAGTATGTACGCATATTGCAGATTTAGATTACAAAAAAATAAAACTTTATGTGGGAAATTACGATTTCTGGGAAAAATCAAGTGAGCTTGCATCTCAACAAATTAAAGATCAACACAAAAAACAAGAAGATAAAGTAAAAGAACTCGAAGCATTTATTCGTAGGTTTAGTGCGAATGCGTCTAAATCTAAACAAGCAACATCACGAAAAAAATTACTAGAAAAAATCAGGCCTGAAGATATTGTTGCAACTTCTAGACGTTCCCCTTTTATTCATTTTAAGCAAAATAGACCTTGCGGAGATAAAATAGCAACAATTGAAAATATTTCTGCAGAAATAGATGGAGAGCCTGTATTAAAAGATGTTTCATTTAGAATAGATAAAGGCGATAAAATCGCTATTGTAAGTAAAAATTCATTATCTAAAACAGCCCTTTTAGACATTATTTCAGGTTCAGTAGCTCCAAAAACAGGTCAAATTGAATGGGGATCAAGTATTTCACAGAATTATTTTCCAAAAGATAATACAGAATTTTTTCAAAAAAAGGATTCATTACTTGATTGGTTACAAAATTATAGCAATGTCAATGATGACCAGTTAATACGAGGTCTTTTAGGAAGAATGCTTTTTTCAGGTGATGATGTTCATAAATCGACTAACGTTTTATCTGGTGGTGAAAAAGCACGCTGTATGTTTTCAAAACTTATGCTAACAGAGTCCAACTGTCTATTATTTGATGAACCAACTGATCATTTAGATTTAGAATCTATTTCTGCATTAAATGAAGGATTAATAAATTTTCCAGGAATTCTTCTTGTATCATCACATGATATCCAACTTTTAAATACGGTTTGTAACCGTGTAATCGAAGTAACTCCTAAAGGAATGCTTGATGTAAAATCAACTTTCAGCGACTTTATTGAAAACGAATCCATTGCAAAAAAACGAAAAACTCTTTACTAATATACATTTTCTGAATACATAATATTCATATAAAGCATAAAAATACGATATATATGCATAGATTAGTTGGCATAAAAACTTCAACATAGTAACTATAAAATAACTATTAAGGAGTTTTACTATGAAACAAACAAAATCAATCAATAAAGTACTATATTATATTTTTATAAAATTATTACTGTATATGTTTATTCCCGCGGCTACATTAAATGCAGGTCTTGTTAATATAATTACAGATTCAGATACAGCGACAATTAAAATCAATAAACAGGTAGTAGGAATAGGCGTTGTTACTAACCATGTTTTAAATAACGGTTCTTATTATATAGAGGTTTATGAAAACGATACAAAACTATATTCAAAACTAGAACGAATCTCTACCAGGGTTAAAACAATCAATGTAACATCTGATAATTCGCCATTGCTTATAGATACACTAAAAGTATCACGAAAAAGAGCGACATATATATTTTCTCAAAAATCTAGATTTGGTATGGGATTTCATCTAGATTACTCAGGACTAGTTAGCGGGTTAAATTTGTCTTTAAAACTTTTTGGACTTGAACACCAATTTATTGGCTTTGCCTTTGAAACAGATGACTCTACATCTAACACCTACAAATATAGAGTAATAAAATATTTACCTGGCCAACTAAAAAACAATACTTACTTTAGAGCCTATACAGGTCTTGGTATTGGGGGATCTAATAATTCCAATGCTAATTTTTCCACTACACGATCTATATATGAAGGAATTATTGGAGTTCAATTTGGGTTTTTAAAAGCAGATAAGGAATTTAGCATAGAACCTGTTGATGTTCTTATTGGGCTTATATGCCCACCAATTTTATTATTAAAAAAAGGGTCTCACTTTTTGGGTGGCGACGATAACCTACTATTTAATATTGAAACAGGATATTCTGTGCGAAACACAACAACTAACGACCCAGATGCATGGGGAGATTATAGAGGCTTAAAAATTGGAGTTGGGCTTACGTATCAGTTTTAAACACACCAAACTAACACATACAAAAGCACCTTTAATTAATTTTAAAGATGCTTTTGCTGCTTTTACCCTATAATCACACTAATAAACTAGATCATTTTATTCATCAAACAAAATTAATTATCTAATAACTATTATGATTTCCTAGAAAAATAAACCATCATCTATTAAAGTATTTACTACAATGCAGTTTTCAAATAAATGGTTTATTGGAATATTTTTATTTATTATTAACTTAATTTTTTTTGATGTAATAACCCACTTATTTGCCTCCAATAAAATAATTGTTCATTTTTTTCAGATTACTGTCGAAAAAAACCTTCCCACACTGTTTTCTACTCTACAATTAATGCTAGCAGGTTTTTTACTTCAATTTATATATAAACAGCAAAAACTATCAGAACAAAAACAGTCATATTATTGGAAATATTTATCTTACATTTTTTATTTTCTAGCATTTGATGAATGGTTTACAGTGCATGATATTATCGGTTCTGAGATATCAAAATATCTAGGTTTTTTTGGAGATATTTTTGGCTGGACAGCTTTTTATTTAGTTTTAATGATTCTATTTTTTATATGGAGCCTTAAATTCTTATTACAGCTTCCAAAAAGAACAGCTTTCTATTTTATTTTATCTGGTGCTATATTTTTAGTTGGAGCTATTGGATTTGAACTTCTTAACTCAAACGGTTTTCAACAATTTTTTAATCTTACATTTTCTAATTCCGCAGGTTACAGCATAGGAGTTATTGAAGAGTCCCTAGAAATGCTTGGTATTTTTATTTTTAACATAACCCTTTTTCAATTTATTAAAACCACATACCTTTTTAGTTATATTAATCTAAACGCTACTTTATTTGTCTCTAGCTCGATTTTTTTTATCCTCGACATCGTAATCACATATATTGTTATATATTCTTAAAAAAAGCTATTTACGACGGTCTTATTAAGTTTAACTAATTTAATTAAAGAACAAGTTAAAAGAAATCGAAATCATCTTCAGCACTTGCTTTTGATTTATCTTCTTTTAAAGGCATTGGGCCCTGATAATAAAATTTAATATTATCTATTCTAATTCTCGGGTTCACCTTTTTATCCGCAGCAAGCAAAACTAATTGTAGCTGCAATAAGCCGCCTGAAGAATCTGTTTGATATGGGTTCCATAAATCATCACCTATAGTTAAATTCCCATCTACAAACTGATCAAATGGAATAATAACAACTTTCCACCCATCCCAATTTATTTTTACTGTATGAATAAATTTATCATCTGCTAAAGTTTCCGATGGAATATCAGGGTGTTTTTCGATTTCATAATTATTATTATCATCATCAAATAGCTCTACAATTAAAACACCACTTTTTTTACCATAGCCTCGTACTAATAGCTTTATTGCATTGTAATTTTTCGTATCTATTGCAAAATAAGTTCCAGTACCGCCAACATACCAGTAATCAGGAACCCCCTTTAATTCTAAAGATCTTTTACCTAGAGGATCAAATTCTAATGGATTATTTGGTTCTATTGATAATTCAATATCATCAAACCCCCACCATTCAGGAAATTTAGAAATATCTGCATCTTCAAAATTATCTACTAAAAATAAATTTTCTGGTTGTGGTTCAAAAATTGTTGCACCAAAAGTTGTTATACTTAGTAATAAAAAAATTGTAATTAGAGACTTCATTACTTATAAGATATCATATGTTTAATAGTATCTGTCAAAGGTTGTATTTTTATTTCTGAAATTATGGTGCTATTTTTATCGACTTTAAACCTTTCATCAATACAAAAACCAGGGACCCAAACTACCTTATCTTCTTTACAGATTACAACTGTGTTTATTCGCT
>CAXBWG010000067.1:0-8037 GCA_963979105.1 uncultured bacterium
AAAAGCCTTTATAGATTATTTTTTAGGCGCTAATAAAATGCCTAAAAAAGTGTACTTAGATTTGCCAGAATATCATGGCGATTTTCGTGCAATGCCTGCATATAACGCGCACTACAATCTTGCGGGGGTAAAATGGGTGAATTCACATCGTTTAAATGCTAAATATAATTTGCCCGCTGTTAGAGCCATAATGATAGTAAACGATCCGAAAACAGCAACGCCATTAGCTATAATAGAGGCATCTGAAATTACAAATTTCAGAACAGGTGCATCTGGTGCACTAGCTGTTAAATATTTAACTCAAAATGAACCCATAAATATTGCTTGTGTTGGTGCAGGTAGGCAAGCTTATTATCAACTAATGTGTATTAATGAAGTTAGAAAGATAAATTCTATAGTTATTATAGATATCAACTTGAAAGCAGCAGAAACTTTAGCTAACGAATTAAATTCTAAATTTGCAAATAATATGACAATTAACGTTAAAGAAAAAATAAAAAATAATTTAAAAAATGCAACTGTTGTCATAAGTACAACCCCGTCTAAACGTCCATTAATTTTTGAGGAAGATATCGCTAGTGGTGTTTTAATAAATGCAATTGGTGCAGATGCTCCCGGAAAACAAGAGCTAGATCATAATTTAATTAAAAGATCTTTAATTGTGGTGGATGACCATGAGCAAGCAATTCATTCTGGCGAAATAAATACAGCAATTACATCAGGTAATATTAATAAAAAATCTATTTATGCATGTATGGGAGAACTTATTTATAAAAAGAATTTTGATAAGTTTAATGTAACCAAAGTATTTGATTCTACCGGTCTTGCAATTCAAGATTTAGCACTTGCTGGATTTGTTTTAAAAGAAAAAGCTCTTTAACATAAATAAATTTCTATTAACTCTACAATATATTCATCAGTAATTAACTAATAGTAATAATCCGTCATTTTTGTATAATTGAGTAAATATAATTTTCCATAATTAAGTTTTACTTATTTATTGTAACTAAATTATTTTGGGAAAGGGCATTATATTATAACTATCATGCGCTTTATAAATAAAATTTTTAATAAATTATTCTAATCGAATTTCATACTAAAGAAGTTAATTTAAACACTTATTTAAAAGCCTTAATTTTACCACTTTTTAATTGTTTGAAATAATCAATTGTCCATTGTTTAACTTCTTTAGATAAAAACACTAAAGCTATCATATTTGGAATAACAAGTAATCCAATCATGGCATCTGAAAAGTGAATAATCATATCTAATGATTGCACAGATCCTATTAAAATAAATGTTACAAATAAAATTTTGTAAGCCATAATAGGTTTTGAGCCAAACAAGAAGTATAGTGCAGTTTCACCATAATAACTCCATGTAATCATAGTAGAAAATGCAAAAAACAGTACAGAAAAAGTAATAAATATAGAGCCAAACCCTTTAAAGAAATGATCAAAAGAACGTGTTGTTAACGCAATTCCATTTAATTTTTTTACCGTAGATAAATTATCGAAATACCATTCAGTATCATTTTCTAATGGAGTAAATTGAATAATTAAGTTTTTTGATTCGGTATCTTTAACAGATAAAATAGCACTTTCCCAGTTTTTCGATGCGTCAAACTTTTTTATAGAAATAGATTCGGTATTAAATTTAGATTGAGAATCAACACTACCAATTAAGTTTCTAGAAGAATCATAAACATTAATTTGCATATGACCTGATTGTTTAAAGTATGAAAATTTAAACTCTTGTTCATTTGGAATATTAAAAATAGATGTAGGTTGTTTTTGTAATGTGCTTTTCTTGTAATGTAAAACATAGTTTCCGTCTGTAAAATCAATTAAGTCTTGTTTTGCATTTGGTGCATTTTCTTTTGAAATAACATTCCAGTCTAGAATATAGTTTTGTTGGTCTTGTTGAGTCTCAAAGGAATTTGTATACGTATCTGTAGAATGATAAATCTGTGTACCAAAATTACCGCTAAGAATAATTACCATGGCAGTAGCTGTACAAACAACAATGGTATCTATTAATGGTCCTAAGGAAGCAACAATACCTTCTCTTATTGGATAATTTGTTTTTACTGCAGCATGTGCGATTGCAGCAGAACCCAAACCTGCTTCATTTGAAAAAATAGCACGCCGAATTCCCCAGAACAATACCGGAACAAATCCTCCTGCAACAGCTGTTCCTGTAAAGGCATCTGTTAAAATTATTTTTAATGCAGCAGGAATTAAATTTATATTTAACAAGCAAATTAAAAGTGAACATCCAATATAAATAAAACACATAGAGGGTACAATTTTAGAGGCGACTTGTCCGATTCGTTTAATTCCACCAATAATCACGCAAAAACTAAGAAAAAATAAAACAGAACCCGTTAATAAGGTAGGGATATTATAATATTCTTGTAATGCTTGTGCTGCCTGATTAGATTGAAACATACACCCTGCACCGAATGCAGCTAAACAAATCGCAATTGCATAAAAATAAGAAAGCGGTTTAAATTTTTTGCCTAATGCTTTAGAAATATAATACATTGGCCCACCATGAACTTCACCTGTTTTGGGATTGATTTCTCTATAATGAGTACCTAAACTACATTCTACATATTTTGTTGCCATTCCAAAAAACCCAATAACCCACATCCAAAAAACGGTACCTGGTCCACCTAAGGCAATGGCTATTGCTACACCAGAAATATTTCCTAATCCAATTGTTGCAGACAGGGCAGCAGAAAGTGCTTGAAAATGAGTGATTTGTCCTTTTTCTTTCGGGTCATCAAATTTGCCACGAAGTAAATCGATTGCATGAGAAAAAGTTGTGATTTGAACAAAACGTAAATTAAATGAAAAGTAAATACATCCTAATAAACACAATAAAGTTACTGGCCAATTCCATATAAAGCCGACAAAACTAATTATTAAATTTTCCATGGTTACCTCAAATTTTTATGATATTTTAAAATTATAAATCAAAATTAAAAAAAAGTAATTAAATTACTTAATTTAAATGAATTAAAATAGAGCAGTTTAGTAAAAATAAATTATTAATAGATATATTTGTAGTTTAACAAAGACCTTAGTAGAATAATAAGTCTATGAAATTAAGTAATGTAAATTTAATAGTTATTTCAGGCCCTTCTGGTTCTGGAAAAGGTACACTTATAAATAAATGTCTTCAAAATAACCAGAGTTTAACAGTTGCAATTTCAGCAACAACAAGACCTCCCAGAGAAAATGAAGTTCATGGCCAAGATTATTACTTTTTATCCGATAAACAATTTGATCAGTATATTACTGAAGATAAATTTGTTGAGAATTGCCAAGTTCATCAATATAGATATGGAACGTTAAAAGAGGAATTAGTGAGACTTGCCAGTCAAAATAAAGTTGTGTTACTGGAAATAGATACCAAAGGGGCTCAGGAAATTAAAAAAAGTATTGATTCTGCTATATTTATTTTTATTGCAGCACCAGATTTAGACATATTGAAAAATAGATTAATAGAGCGTAAAACAGAAACCTTAGCTCAAATAGAAAAACGATTACAAACAGCAGAGCGAGAATTAACCCAGATAGAACTCTATGACTATGTAATAATTAATGATATAATTGAAATTGCATTTTTTGAATTAAAAAAAATAATAAAAAATACTTTTATCGCGTGAGGTAACTATAATGAATAAGGAACAAGAAGAACTTAATTTTCCAGAATTAGATATAACAGATCTATTAAAGATTATTCCAAATAGATTTTTGTTATCTTCTGTCATATCAAAAAGAGCTAGACAACTACTAGAAGGTGAAAAGCCGCGAGTTGAAATTATTCCAAACGAGCCCTTTAACCCAGTAGGTGTTGCGATGAAAGAATTGCTAGAAGGTCATTTTACAGTTGATTCAATGAAAAAAGCTGACGATGAAATAGAATTAATTGAAAAGCTAGATAAATCTCTAGATGAAAAGCTTGAAAAAGAAGAAGTTTTAAAATCTAAAGATAGAGACAAAAAATCTAAATCAAAATCATTATCAACATTTTAAGTGTCTAAACATATATTATTAGGTGTTTGTGGGAGTATAGCAGCTTACAAATCACCAGATATAGTTAGATGTTTAATTAAAAAAGGATTTCGAGTTACGTGCATACTAAGCAGATCTGCACAAAAGTTTGTATCTAAATTTACGTTAGAAAATGTATCAGAAGATAGATGTTATACAGATGATGATTTTTGGAATTCTAATAATTTGCATATTGAATTAACTTCACAGGCAGATATGTTGCTGCTTGCTCCAGTCACACTTAATTCGTTAGCAAAACTATCTGCTAATATGGCTGATAACTTATTATTAAATTGTTGTAGTTCATTTAAAAAAGATATTATATGTGCCCCCAGTATGCATACTGAAATGCATGAAAAAGCAGAGTTAGATAACGTTTTTAAAAAGTTGCAAGAAAGCGGAGTTAAATTTTTAGGGCCAGTTAGTGGAGACTTATTATCTGGGGATGTTGGAATTGGTAGAATGCTTGAACCTGAATTAATTGCAAATTCTATAGATTTTATAACTCAAGGCCAGCTTAGTATTTCAAGGAAAAAAATTCTTGTAGTTTCCGGTGGAACTAAAGAAAAGATCGACCCTGTAAGGCAAATTACAAACTTATCAACTGGGTTAATGGGTCAGTCTTTGGCTGCAATGGCATGTGTTTATAATGCAACTGTAACATTAATTTCTACTAATGAATGTGCAGATTATGGATATAAGAAATTGCAAATAGCCCCGTCTTTTAAGGAATTAAGAGACGCTGTTTTAACAGAAGCTAAAAATTCTGATTATATAATTATGGCAGCCGCAATTTCAGATTATATTCCTGTTACAGCTTTAAAAAAAATAAAAAGAACATCAGATAAATTAAACTTAGAATTACATCCGACAGACGATGTTTTAAAGCTAATAACTTCCAAATATCCTGCAAAAACAACAATTGGGTTTTGTTTGCAAGATGATATTGAAAATCATGAAATTCCAATAAAAAAAGCTCAAGATAAAGCTTGTAATTATATTGTTTCAAATACAGCTACTAATTTGGGAAGTAATCGTAGGACTTATTCGTTTTTTAAAAAAGATAGTTTTATAAAAATGCTTGATAATGTTTCAATTAATAAGGCAGCTTATGAGATTTTATCTTTAATTTAACAAGTAAATTATTTAATCTTTTATTATTTTTGACTTATTTTTAGATTTTGAAAGTTTTTAAAAAGTAATTTGTTGTAAAATAATATTATAAATAATAGAAATTATATTAAATTATGAGTCCTTAGATTCTTTTGTATCTTCTTTGTCTGCTTCTTTAAGTCCCTTTTCGAATTCTTTTTTTGCTAAACCCAATGACTTGGCAAATTTAGGAATTGCAGCAGAACCAAATAAAACTAAAATAATAACAGCTATTACAATTATTTCTTGTGAACCAAACATTGTTTTTCTCCTTTAGTCTTTATAAAAATCAATTTCATTTAAAATTGATTTCCACATCCTATCACATTTGTTAAACAATTGGCCAATTTTTTTGAATAACAAAGGGTAATCAGCCGGTTTAACAAATATAACTACTACTAATAATATTAATATCCATTCATAAAATCCTAAGCTAAACATTATTGCCAATCCTAAAAATCTTAGCTAATAAAATTACTATGAAAAAAAGAAGAATTAGAGGTAAGGATAATAATAGCTGAGAGATTACATCTGGAGGAGTTAATATTGCAGAAATAATAAAAATAAAAATTACAAAGTAACGAGAATATGTTAATAATGATTGTCTACTAAATACATTAAAATACAATAAAAGCATAATTAGCACAGGGCATTGAAATACAATGATTAAATACGCAATAATATTGAATGCAAACAATAAATTATGTGAATATGTTAATAAAATACCTACATTATCTGGAATAAAATGACTGCTCATTAAAACGTTTATTGATGTAGGTAAAACTACAAAATAAGAATAAAAAAAACTGCCAATAGCTAATATAAAGCTTGAAATAATACTATATATTAATAGCTTTGATTCTCTTTTAGTAAGTCCTGGTAAACAAAATCGCAATGTATGAAAAATGAAAACAGGTATCGATAAAATAATTCCAAAAATTAAAGAAAATTTTAATTTTATAATAACAGCTTCTACAACAGAAGTAACATAAAATGAGCTTTTAGAGTCTATGTTTTCAAATGGTTTAGAAAATAATTCGTAAAAGAAATTAAAAAAAATATAGGCAACAATCATTAATATAACAACAGATAATGAGCTTATAATTACTCGCTTTCTTAATTCTTTTAAATGGTTAAGAAGAGGGAGCTCCATTTGGGTTCTAATTAGAGTTTATTAAATTGCTAGGAAAATTAATATTAATAAAATTATCATCTTCAGATAATGAATTTGTAGATATTTTCTCAAATGTCTCTTTATTAAATGGTTTTAATTTCTTTAATGTCTGGCCATTTTTCTTTAGGAGAGCAGAAAGTCGTTTAAGAACATTATTATGTGAGATAGAATCGGATGAGTTATTTGGCATGTCATCTATGACGTAGGTATCATCTTTGTTAAATGATGAAATAATAGAAAAGTTTATAGCTGGAAAACCGTGAAGAGATTGGTTTTGTTGCTTTTTTTCTGAGAATGTATCTAGTTTTAAATCTAGTTTTTTAAATTTATCGTCAAGCTTCATGTTGAATTCAGATAATTTATTTTTTAAAGATAAATTTTGATTTAAAGAAGAATTGAATTTCTTTTTAGCATCATTATTTGATTTTAATAAGTAAATAAAAATTATACTAACACTAATAACAATTGAATCAATATAGGTAAGATTAAAGGTGTTTAAGACAAAAAAAACAAAAGTAGTAGATAGTGTAAAAGTTATTAATGATTTATATTTTCTTTTTAAATTTGAAATCATAAGACTAGATTAGCCTATTTGTGCTTAAAATTCAATGAAACCCAAGATATTTAAAGATCCTTTTGCGTAAAGCATTTAAGACACCTCATTCAAATAGATGCAATTAAGTTGTGATGATATTCGGCGGATTATAGTAGATTTGTCGATGTTTAAATTTGTTATAAAGTTAGCATGATCTCTATTCTTTCTGTATTCAGGTTCTTTACTCGGGTGTCGTAAAAATTTTGAGATTATTTCTAAATCAAAATTATATAAAAATGTTCCATGAAACAACAATGTGTTTTTTAAGCGTCGTTGAGCGTTGCCGGAAAACTTTTTATGCTTAATACATAAATCGGTTATGCCTTGTATTTTAATACTAGAATTATGGGGTATTAGCGCGTCTCTTAATTGGGTCATAACATAATTGTTTGTTTTAGAAATACTGTTACATGGCTCAAAGATTGTGGGGATAAATAAGGAATAACATAGACATCCGGGCCCTAAAATAACAGTGCCTCCACCAGAAGATCTCTTAAGTACTTCTAAATTCATTTCTTTTGCTTTTTTACTATACACCTCGGTTTCTTTAGTATTACTTCTTCCAAGAACAACACAGTACTTACTTAATTCCCAAAATCTTAAATAAATAGAGGTGTTTTGGGATGTCAATGAATCAAGATGTTGGTCATCATAGAGTAAATGATCTTCAGTTGAAATTAAATTTGGTGTTTCAATAATATAATTCATAGATAAATACTCTCTGTTTTATAAAAATAATTGCTTTATTAAATTAACTCTTATAAAATTAACTTTTAACCTATTATTTGTTAAGAGATAATTATATGACAAGAAAAGATTTATACAATATTAGTTCCAACTCAATTATTAATTTGATTGAAGAAATGCTCGAAAATGGCCATGAAATAGAAGCTACCGATACATTAAATAAATGTTTAAAGCGTGTTCAAGAACACGATGTTTCGATAGATGGAGTTACTAATACATCCTACACCAATACGATTGATGTTCAAAATCAAGTTCCTTATCCTGGAGATCTACAAAGAGAAAGTAAAATTCAAGATATAATTAAA
>CAXBWG010000068.1:0-8019 GCA_963979105.1 uncultured bacterium
AATAATCTTTTGGTCTTTGTCAAGTAAGTAAATAACTGGAGTAGAGCTGATGTTGTAGTCACCATGCCAATCACTACTTACATATGGATTACCTTCCTCATCATGATTTATATCTGCTACATTTATCCAATCTCCAATTTTCTGAGCATTAATGAATTTTTTCCATTCTTTTTTATCGAATTCTGTAGCTACTGAGAATGTTTTTATATCGTACCCAGCTCCAGTTAAAGAATCAATATCATGTTTTATTTTAGGGATTTCTTTTTTACAATGGCCACAAGTAGGTCCAAAAAACACTAAAACAAATAAATCTCCTAATCCAATGTAGGCAAGTGCATAAGGACCTGCTGTATACATATATCCACATAAAATACTTACAAGACCAATAATTAAAATTACAATTCCTGCTTTGGCAACTAATATTAATCCTAAGCAAAAGGCTAATGCAAACGTTAAGGCGGTGGCTAGTTTCATATGAGCTGGTTTTATATAACCCGCTTGTAGCATACGCGTTGGCCCAAGACGTTTATCTGTATCTGCTCCTTTTTTGAAATCGTAATAATCGTTTGCAAAGTTTGTTCCAATTTGAATTAGTACAGCACATAGTAAGGTGATAATGGCTAAAAAATTATCATAAAAACCAATAGCTTGGGCGCCTGCTAGGCCAATAAGCACAGGCGACATGCCGGCGGGTAACGTTTTTATTCGAGTTGCAAGTAACCAGTGTTTTAGTGCCATTATTATACTCCTAGATCTATTTTTATTTGGGCGATTAAGTCTTGAGATGAATTGAATTTTATTTCATTTCGAATAAATTTTTCAATATGAATTGCTAATTCTTGGTTATATAAATTCCCTGAAAATTCATGAATATAGGCTTCAATTGTATTGCTTTGGCCGTTAAATGTGGGTTTTGTTCCAATATAAATAAATGTTTTGTAGGATTTATTATTTAACATTACATAGCCACTATATACACCTTTTGGAGGAATTAATTTGGATTCAGAGACCTTTATATTTGCAGTTGGAAATCCTAGTTTTTTTCCGCGTTGATCTCCTTTTATTACCGTGCCCTCTATTAAATATGGATGTCCAAGGTATGAAATAGCGTCATTAAGGGTGTTGTCTTGAATGAGTTTTCGAATAAACTTACTTTTAACAATGGTTTTATTTAGGCTAAAGGGTTGAACAATAATAACATTAATATTATGTTTTTTTCCCCATTGTTGAAGGTATTGGGGCGTTCCTGTTCGATTAGTTCCAAAAAAATAATCGTAGCCTACTACAATTTGTTTTGGGTTGAGTTTTTTTAAAATGATTTCAGATAAAAATTGGTCTGCTGTCATAGCGGCTATTTCTTTGTTAAAGAGTAGGCAGGCAACTTGGTTTACATAGCTCGACATTTCTTTAGGTGTGCTTAAACGAGTAAGCTGAGTTACATTTTTAATGATGGTTGCGGGATGGGGGTTAAATGTAAGAATGGTGTCTACTTGATTTGTTATTTGTTGATGGCCTAAATGAATGCCATCAAAAACGCCCATTCCTAAACTATGTATAGGTTTTTGTTTTGTTTTTGAAAAAAATGTTATTTCAATTGACATGGTGAGTTTAATTATAGGGTAAAGTTCTTTTTGGATCAAAGTATGTGTGTGTAAATAGTTTTGATTTAGTTTTTTTTTGAGTGTCTTGGCTGTATACTTTTTTTATGGATATTAACTTAACTAAATTTTGGCGTGTTATTTTTGGACTATTTAGTTGCGTTGTAGCGGGCCATGTTGTGGGAGTTTATTTGAATTTTGGACAAGGAATTGGGACACAATATCCAGATAGTGTGTTATTAAATTTATTTTTCTTTGGGAGCGAAAAAAATATTACAGCGTTATTTTCGAGTTATTTATTTATTGTTGTCGGCTTATGTTTTCATTGTTTGGCTAAACAAAATTTAGAGCATAAAAGTGGGTGGCAATGGCTTCGTAATATTGCTATTTATTTAGCGTGTGATGAATGGTTTGCAATTCATGATACTACATTAAATGGTTTTGGATTAGGGCCGTTTGATGTTCCTTATTGGGTATGGGTATATGCAGGGGTATGCTGTTTACTTTTATTTAAATTGCTTCCTTTTATTAGGTATATTCCGTCTTATTTAATTAAATATTTAGGTGTAGGCGCTGCTGTATTTATTGGGGGCGCTGCAATAATGGAAGTGGTTACTTATCAGAATCAAGAATTTAATTCGCTTTTTTTTCAGGTTGGATTATTTTTTGAAGATGGGCTTGAGATAAGTGGGCTAATGATTACGGTGTATGGATTATTTTCATATTTTAAACGACAAAAGGTAACGGTGTTAATATTTCCTAAGTTATTTTGTGTAAGCGTTTTGGTTATTGGGACATTAGATTTTTTAGTTTCTTATTATTTGTATAAATAAGTTTTTTACGTTTATTTGGGTTTAAGCTATTTGATAAAAAAGATATGGCGGTTGTCGAGTTTGATATAGATGTTGGCGATAATGTAGTTACGATATTAAAAGAGCCGCATTTAAAACAGTTGGTCCAATATATGGATACTGCTGGTCTTGCTAGTAGCATTAGTGCGTTACGAGCATTTGTAACAGAGGGTATTCTGGCGGGGCATACGAGGCTTCATGATCGTGGGGCTAGTAAGTAATTAAGGAAATAATGAATTGGTATTTTATGTGGTGTTAGGTTTTGTTTTTTGTTTTATATATTTGAACAATCATTGCTTTAGGTTTAGAATATTGTTTTGCTTGCGCCTGTAGCTCAGCTGGATAGAGCGTCGGACTTCGAATCCGCAGGCCGGGGGTTCGAATCCCTCCGGGCGCACCATGTAAAAGCCTTCCTAAATAACCCATAGCACGCAAACTGGCACCAGTCGCATATCTTTCGATATAGCGCCTTACGCCATTTCACGCACTCTGGGCTATTTATGAAGGCTTTTACAGATAATGGGGTTTGTAGGGAAATGAAGCTTCGGAATTTCACGCACTCTGGGCTATTTAGGAAGGTTTTTATAGATATGGGGTTTGTAGGGAAATGAAGCTTCGCCATTTCACGTACTTTGGGGGAGTTATGAAGGCTTTTATAGATATGGGGTTTGTAGGGGAATGAAGCTTCGGTATTTTGCGTGCTTTGGGGGGTTTTGTTTTGTTTAAAATACTAATAAAATAATTTATGGTTAATGATATTTTAATTTTTTTAAAATACTAATAAAATAATTAACTATTAGATTATTATTTCAATTTAGAATAGGAAGTTTATTAATTATGGTGTTTAAAATAGTGGCTCTTAATACTCAAAATCTTAGAAAAAGTTTTCACTTTAGTAATCAGGTGCTTAAATTAGAAAGACAAATAAGAGGGTGTGAATTTACAGATAGGATTAGAATTAAATATATTGGTTTATTTTTAGCTAATATTGAGTATAAAATGGAGCAATTGAATACATTGAGTGCTATGCTTTATAAAAACGAAGAGGTTTTTACAAAAGAGTTGAATTCTAAGACTTATTTTATGCTTTTAAAGACGTTTTTAAATGTTAGTTTAACTATTATGAAAAAGTTTCATTTTTTAGAGCATGAGTTTAAGACTAAAGATGTATTTAAAAAAATGCCTGAATTAAAACAGAGTGTTTTATTTAATTCAAATTTTATTAAGCTGAAATTTAGTATTTTTAAGTCTTTTAGTCAATTATCAAAAGCTCCAGAAAATAAGGAATGGATAAAAGGCTCAGAATTATTTAAGGGTATTTATGATAAGGGTAAATTAAAATCATTTTCTAATCCTGATTTTGAGGCACTTGCGCAAGAAGTTGTAAATGCCGTTATACGGGTAAAGTAGAGTTTAGATAACGATATTTAAATAAGAATGTATTGTTTTTTTTAAGTTTGGGGGGGTAATGATTTTAGTAACGTGTCTAAATTCTGGGCTTTATTTATAGTATAAGATCCAATTGCGTTTCTTTGTAGGCTAAGAGTGTAGCCTACGGTATTACACTTTTGTGCAATATCGCGAGAAAGAGATCGAACGTAGGTTCCTTTTGAACATACGATTTCACATTCTAATTGATTCGTTTCTTTAGAAAAATGAATTAGCTTTATAGATTCAATTGTTATTTTAGCAGGTTTTAATTCTACTTCTTTCCCTGCTCTTGCTAATTTATAGGCACGAGTTCCGTTAACTTTTTTTGCACTAAAATTAGGAGGTAATTGCTCGGATTCACCTTGAAATGTTGTTAATATTGTATTTATTTTTTCTTCTGTTAAGTCTGCTGGAACAGGATGTGTTTCTGAAATATCTGAATCTGGATCCAAGGTAGAGGTTGTTTCGCCTAACTGAATTTTAAATAGGTACGTTTTATTTAAATCTTGGTATTTTGAAAGTGTTTTGGTGTATTTTTTTCCTACAGCAACTATTAATACGCCTGTAGCAAATGGATCTAGAGTTCCGGCGTGGCCTATTTTTGTTTTTTGTAAATGAGGTTTAAGTTTTCTTATAACATCATAAGATGTCATTTTTTCGGGTTTATTAATGATTAAAATGCCTTCAAAATTCATAGTCGAGTAAGTTTAGCATGATATTTATTACTCTATGAAGCTTAATTTGTATAGGAGGTCTCTTTTCGAATTGTTTTTTTCTAGCTATAGTAACTTAGTATGATTGAGCAACACCTTCAAGATGAGTTAGATGCATTAAAATCTGAACTGAAATTTCGTAGTTTGCAAACTAGTTTAACTAGTCATTATGATCTTGATTTTAGCTCTAATGATTATTTAGGCTTAGCAAAAAATAACGAGTTTAAGTCTAAGATATATGCGAATAATAATTTAAATTCTGTAGGGGCTATGGGATCTAGATTGTTGGGTGGAAACTCTAATGTGCATGAACTATGTGAGCAGGTATTAGAAAAATTTATAAATTATCCTAAGTGTTTATTATTTAATTCGGGATATCAATTAAATGTTGGGGTTATTCCAACATTATATAAAAAAGGCGATTTAATTTTAGCCGATAAATATGTTCATGCTAGTATTATCGATGGGATTTTACAGTCTGGTGCAAGCTTTAAACGGTTTCGTCATAATGATACGAGTCATTTAGACCAATTATTAACTACGTATCGACATGAATTTAGGCATTGTTTAATTGTTACAGAGAGTCTTTTTAGTATGCATGCAGATATTGCTCCTGTTAAACAAATTAGTGAGCTTTCAAAACGGTATAAGTCAGAATTTATGCTAGATGAAGCTCATAGTTTAGGGGTTTTAGGCCCAAACGGAAAAGGGCTTGCTTATGAGTTAGGTGTGAGCCCGGATTTTATTATTGGAACATTTGGAAAAGCGTTTGGGTTTTCTGGTGCGTTTATTGGGGCTAGTTCTGTTGTGTGTGAGTATTTAATTAATTGTTGTAGATCTTTTATTTACACAACTGCAATGCCTGTGATGTGCGCTGATAGCATAATGAAAGCTGTTTCTATGGTTGAAACTATGGCAGTTTCTCGTAATAAATTAATTGAATTAAGTTGCGAGCTTCGACGTGGTTTAATTGAAAAGGGATATAAGCTTAATGGAGAGCATCATATAATTTCTATTCAATTAGGATCTAATAAAAAAGTATTACAGTTGCAACAAAAATTACGTGAAAATCATATTAATTGTGCTGCGATTAGGCATCCGACAGTTCCTAAAAACCAAGAATGTATTCGGTTTAGTTTGCGAGCAGATCATAGCATGTCAGATATTAAGCGTGTGTTAGCTTATGTCTAATTTAAAAGTTCAATATTTTGAAAGTAAAGAAGCTGTGCATACTTGGATTATTTTTTCTGGATGGTCGTTTAATGCACTTGCTGGCATTACTAAGCAAGAAAACTATAATTGTTTATGTATTTCAGATTACGACCCTTTTTTATTGCGAGATTGGTGTAAAAAAAATTTATCTAACTATTTAAAAACACCTTATAGTGTTTTAGGATTTTCTTTGGGCGCATTATGGCTTTCTCAAAACAGTGATTTATTTTCTGATGTTAAAAAATGTGTGTTTGTCGGATTACGAAAATCTTATTCTGGAAGCCAAATTGAACCTATAAAAGAGTTGTTGCAAGCTGATTATGTAAGGTGTGTTCGTAAGTTTCATAATCAATGTTTATCTAAAGCTATGCAAAATAATTATATTTTTCGAGATGATATAAATCATTTAAATAAAGAGGTATTAGAGCTAGGGCTTACTTATTTAGAGCAAACCCCATTTAATATCGATGCAATTAAACCTAATACTCAGGTTATTCATGGAGGTTTAGACCGGGTTTCACCTTTAAAGGAATTAGATTTTATTACTAGTTCTCAGTTGCATATTCAAAAACGAATGGGACATTTATGTTTAATTGAGTTAGATAGTTTATGAATTTAATTGATTGCGTGTGTGTTTTGCACTTTCAAATAAGTCTGTAAGTGTAGTTGTATCGTTTTTATTTATCGCATCTTTTAGCGTTTGTAGTGAGTCTATTACTGAGCTTAGGTGGTTAATAATGGCATCTTTATTTGTTTTACAAATGTCTAGTCCCCATGTAGGAGAGCTGGCTGCAACTCGTGTACAATCTCTAAAGCCTGGTCCAAATGTTTTTTTTAAGGTGCTGTCTGATGATTGTTTTTTTGCAGCTAAAATTAATCCAATAGCTGTTAAATAGGGTACATGAGACAAGCTAGCCATAAGACTATCGTGAGTTTTTGAGTCAATTTCAATAGGAGAACATCCAATTTTATTAATAAATGTTTTAAAAATATCGTAACGAGGAGATTTTTGTGGAATAAGAAAATAAGGTGCGTTATGAAATAAATCGGCTGTTGCATGGGCAAATCCAGTAGATTCTTTTCCTGCCATTGGATGTGCTGGGATTATGCATTGTTTATAGGTGTAATTTTTAAGCTCGGTTTCTATAGATTCTTTTACACTTGCAACATCTGTTATGATGCAATTTTCATTAACGTGTGCGGCAACTTGGTTAATTATATCTAAAATCGATGGTATTGGGGTACAAACAAATACAATATCTATATTTTTTGGAAGGGATTGAATTGATGTATAAATAGACGTTAGTGCAGATGCATTTTTATCTTCTTTAATATGTTTAATTCGTCTTGAAACTAAATGAATGTTCATATTAGGGAAGTTAGCTTTAATGCTTAATGCTAAAGACCCGCCAATAAGTCCGCCCCCAATAATTCCAATTGATTTAATCATTAATTCGCAAATTCTGGTCGTAGACAGATCGCTTTGTTCAAGTAGATATGTTTAATGTTTTCTTGAGGTGTTTCTAAATTAACATGCATTAAAATTCGAATACATTTTTCTAAACTTCCTTTTACCGCAATTTCATTTAAGCATAGTAAAGGAGTGTATGTTAGGTTAAGTTCTCTTGCTGCTGCTGCTGGAAAAGTAGAATCTAAATCGTGAGTTACAGAAAAAAATATCGAGGCTATATCTTGTTTGTTTATAGTGTTTTTTTCTAGTATTTGATTAATAAGATTTTTTGTTTCTTCTAGGATTGTGTCTTTTGAATTTTCTTCTACAGTTGTTGCGCCACGTATGCCTCGTATACTCATTAATAATTTCCTTTTAACTTAATAGTTTTATAGTACCTGATGCATTCTTTTTCTGTCTAGTTTATAGATAGAAATAAATTATAGAGTAATTGTGTTTTTTGAACATGAAATTCGTTATTATTTTTAATAATTATATTATTTAGGTTTATTTTTTTATTAATGTTAGTGATTAACTCTGGCACTTTTTACGAATAAGACTCCGACACCTTTTACAGTTGACTTGTATAGGTGCTTTCAAAGATTTTATCGGCGTTTCCAACTTCAAATCCGTCTCGGTTATCACTGCGTTCTGCAAATGGGAACTATGATTTAAACCCACATTGTCAAGAGTTGAGTATATTTGAGAATATATTTCGTCCTGCTCTTACTGCAACAATGGTGTTGGTTGATTCACATAATATG
>CAXBWG010000069.1:0-7982 GCA_963979105.1 uncultured bacterium
TATTTCCACGATATATAATTAATTTATTAAAAACATTACTACTATATATATATAAATAACCTAAAACCAGCAAATTTATATATTAAAGGAACTGGAGACCCTAATATTTCAAGAAAACAATTTCAAACCTTAAGCCAGAAATTAAAGAAAAGAAACATAACCCACATAAACAATGTTGTTTTAGATGATTCCGTTGTAATTAAAGATGTAAACTCAAATGGAGAAAGTGCTAGATATTATTACGCACTAAGTGGGGGACTAAACACAAATTTCAACCAGATAAAATTACAAATAAACTCACCTTATACCATGTTAATAGCTAGCCCAAACTCAAGCTTTATTAAGATCGACCTAAGAAATGTAGTTTTTGACAAAAAAGAAAAACTACCTCAACATCCCAAAATTACTATATTAAATCGAACTAACTCTGATCGTTTTATAGTAAACGGCACTATTAGTAAGGCAGATGAATTAAATAACAATCTTAAATTAAGAATTTCAAGACCTACTTTATTTTTTCAATCAGAACTAGAAAAAGTATTAAGTTTAAACGATATAACCATTGTTACCCCCTATAGTACTGTTAAAAAACCTCACTATAAAAAGAAAAAAATATATACAATTGTATCTGAGCCAATCAGTACAACCCTTATTAAATTAAACCAAGAAAGTGACAATATGATAGGGAATTTATTATTTAAACATTTAGGAAAAACTCGCTATGGGGAACCAGGAACAATAAAAAAAGGAAGAAATGCAATTGAGGATTTCGTCGAAGAAGAGCTGCAAGAAGGATCTAACGTTAAAATATTAGAGGGTGCAGGATTATCTAAATACAGCATTATAACAGCTGAATTTATAAACAATGTTTTAATATATCTATATAAAAAACATTTTAAATTAATCAAGCAATGTTTAATCGATATATCACAGGCCTCTGAGTACAATTTAATTGCAATTCCAAAATATTACAAAGTGTATGTAAAATCAGGAACACTAGCTCAAATAGGCGTTAATAATCTAGCCGGATTTATTGAAAACACTCAAACAAAAGAAATATATTCCTTCACAATTTTAACTAAAACAAAACATAAAAAGCACAATCCTGTTTATAAAGGAAATCATACTATTCCAATACTAAATGAAGTTTTAAATCAATTTTTTATATAGATTAATATTACCCTAAAGCGTTTTTTATAATAGTTGTTATTGATTTAGAACTAGGTGTTGTAAAAGGCCCAAATCTAGCGATTACATGTCCGTTTTTATCAACAATGAATTTAGTAAAGTTCCAAGAAATTTTTTTATTAAACTTTTTATTAGATAAGGAATTAAAATACCGGTATAACTCATGTTGAGAAGATCCATTAACATTAATTTTATCAGCAATCAAAAAGGATATATTAAATTTAGTTTTACAAAATGTTTTAATTTCTAAATTAGTACTAGGTTCTTGTTTCCTAAACTGATTACATGGAAAAGCAATGATTTCAAAACCCTGATCTTTAAATTGGTCATATAAAGCCTGAAGTTTAGAATATTGATTAGTAAAACTACAAAAACTAGCCACATTAACAATAAGAAGAACTTTATTTTTATAATCATTCAGCCTTACTAGCTTGCCATCTATAGAATAAAATTTAAGAGCATATAAAGATATTTCTTTAGAATCCATTAATTTAGATTTAGAATGAACGATACTAAAAAACAAAACACTTAAAAAAATAATAACTAAAATTAACATCATAAATAAATTATAACATTTAAGAATTTTTCGATATTTGGACTAGTTATAATATAAAAAGATACTATTATAAACTGATCAGAACATCATGATCTAATTGCATCTAAAACATAATGAATAGAATCAATCGGAATGTCTGGCATCAAGCCATGCCCAAGATTAAACACAAACGGGCGATCAGGGCTTACACTGTTACATATTTGTAACACATTTTTTTGAATTACATCCTTACTTGAATACAAAATAAACGGGTCCAGATTACCCTGAATCCCAATAGATTTATCTAAATTCTTATCAATATTATCTAAACTAGCTCCCCAATCAACACTAACAACGTTAATACCCGTTGTCTCATAAAGAGGAAAAAACAAACTCGTATGTTTACCAAAAAAAGTTACCGGAACATTTACATTTCGTTTTCTTAATTCAGAAACGATTCTTTTTATGTACTTAGAACTAAATTCTTCACAAGAGTGCCAATCTAAATGCGAAATCCATGTATCAAACAATTGTAGGGCATCAACTCCAGCTAAAACTTGTTGATGCAAATAGGAAATAGTTACATCTGTTATTTTGTTTAAAAGTTTATGGAAAAACTGAGGATTTGAAAACAAAAGGTTTTTGGTCTTTTTTAAATCCTTACTACTTCCGCCCTCACACATATAAGACGCTACAGTAAATGGAGCACCCGCAAACCCAATTAAGGCAGTCCTATTAGATAATTGAGATTTACAAAGTTTAATAGTGTTATATATCGGGTTTAATTTTTCTTGAATATTAGGAAACAAATCTATATTTGTATCACTATTTATAGGGTCAGAAAATTTAGGCCCAACTTTTTCTAAAAACTCCAATTTCAGGCCAAACACTTGTGGGACTACCAATATATCTGAAAACAAAATAGCTGCATCAAAACCAAAACGAGTTATGGGTTGCAACGTAATTTCTGCAGCAATTTCAGGTGTATACACCATATCTAAAAAAGAGTATTTTTTTCTAATCTCTCTATATTCAGGAAGATAACGACCAGCTTGTCGCATCATCCACACAGGAATAACTGTGGACTTTTTAGTCTTTAAAACAGTATCTAAATATAAACTCATAAAAAAAGAGTATCTCAGTATTTAATATCATGCAACAAACATGATAGAAGATCTTGGAATTGATTTTCCAAATAAATAGACGTATATTAAAATCAATATTCAAAATAAAAATTATCAAGGAGCTTATAATGAGAAAACTAATAAGTTTAATAATTATACTTATTTTATCTAACTTAGCATACGCACATTGCGGATCTTGCGGGGTAGGGGGCTCAAAAAATCATCATAAAAAAGAAGCCATTTCAGCATCTACTAAACAAGTTGAAAAAGCAGAAATAATAACAGAAAAATATGAAGTAAAATTTAATAAATTAATGGAAAAATATGAAAACGAATTATCAAAAGTTCTTGACCCAGCTAATTTAAAAAAACACAAAAAAAGCTACTGTTCAAAATGCAAAAAAATGAGCAAATGCAACAAATGTAAAATGCAAAAATCAAAATACACCAAATGCGAAAATCAAAAAAAATGTAGCAATTGTAATCAGCCAAAACCCAAAGCAAAATGTTCCAAATGCGAAAATTTTAAAATTGAAATAAATCAAACTAACGAAGAAAGCCAACAATTATAATAACGCCTAATAACATAAAAAAAGCGAGACCTCCATCTCGCTTTTTTTAATAATCAAAATAAATTAAGAAATAAACGATTCTTCCCAAACATCTACTTTAAACCCAACATGTTTAACCTTATTTGAAATTAAGAAAGGCCGCTTTACCAAATTCCCATTAGAACTAAGTAATTCTATTTGTTTTATAACGGGCATAGTTAAACGTTTTTCTTTTAAATTTAAATCTCTATAATCTTGACCAGAGGTATTAAATAAAAACTTTAGCTCGTCATTATACATTTCTAACATCTGAAGCAGCTCTTTCTTTGATGGCGGCGTTTCTCTAATAGGAATAACCGTGTATCTAATGTTTTTTTTATCTAGCCATTTTATGGCCTTTTTACATGTTCCACAATTTTTATAGGTATATAATTTAATCATTCTTTTAACCCAACTCCTTTAGCAATTAAATAATAAGCAAGAGAAAATAATGCTATAGTTGATAAAACAATAATAATAATAGCTTTAAAAATGTTAATATCTGTAATTCCAATAAACCCATAACGAAACGTATTAATAATATACAATATAGGATTAAATAAAGATACTTTTTGCCAAAAGACAGGCAAAGAGTCGATTGAGTAAAAAACGCCCCCTAAATAAGTAAGAGGTGTTATAACAAATGTAGGTATTATAGAAATATCATCAAAGGTTTTTGCATACAATGCGTTTAAAATGCCACCAATCGCAAAAAGAAGTGACGTTAATACAACAACTAAAATTACAATAAAAATATTATAAATCTGAATGTTAGTAAAAAACAAACTTACAATGGTAACTAAAAAACCTATTGTTAAGCCGCGAAACATACCTCCTGCTAAAAACCCAAACAGAATGGTTAGAGTAGGTAGGGGGGAAATAATCATTTCCTCTATATTCTTTTGAAATTTTGAACCAAATAACGACGATACTACATTTAAGTAAGAATTTGTTAAAACAGACATCATTATAAGGCCAGGCATAATAAATGACATATAACTAACACCTTGAACCTCCCCAATTTTAGACCCAATAAAAGACCCAAATATCATAAAATACAAACTCATGGTAATAATAGGGGGCAATAAAGTCTGTGGCCAAATTCTCATAATCCGAACAATTTCACGACGTAATAGTGTTAAAAATCCAATATAATTATTATACATAGTTAATTATTCTCCACTAAATTTACAAATAATTCCTCTAATCTATTAGATTTATTTGATAACCTATACACTTCAATATTTTGTGTTTTTAACCGAGATAACAACTCTTCTACACTTACATCTGAATTAATTGTAACTTCAATTATATTATGATCTTTTTGAACAACTTTTAAATCTCCAAGGTCTGGTAATTTAGTTATAGAATCCTTAGTGGTACAAATTAAAGTTTCTAATTTCAGTGTATTTAAAAGATCTTCTTTTTTTGTATTTGTAATAACATCACCTTTATCAATAATTGCAATACGATTACATAAATATTCTGCCTCTTCTAAATAATGAGTAGTAAGAATAATAGTAAGCCCATTTTTATTCCAAGTTTCTAAAAATTGCCACATTTGCCGACGTAAGGAAATATCAACACCTGCTGTTGGCTCATCTAAAATTAATATTTCCGGATTATTAACCAAAGCTCGAGCAATCATTAACCGACGTTTTTGGCCACCAGACATGCTTCTTGAAGAAAAATCTTTTTTATCATAAATTTCTAAGTCTTTAAGTAATTTCAAGGCTCTTTTTTTAGCGGTCTTCATATCTATTCCATAAAAACCAGCTTGATTACAAATAATTTGTAATGGAGTTTCAAAAATATTAAAATTAAATTCTTGTGGAACAATACCTAACTTTTGCTTAATTTCTTGTGAATGCGTTTTATAATCTAAACCAAATACCTTAATAGAACCATCAGTTGGCGTGATAAGTGATGATAAAATCCCAATCGTTGTAGATTTCCCAGCTCCATTAGGCCCTAACAATGCATAAAAATCACCTTTGTATATATCTAAATCTATTCCTTTGAGAGCAACAACACCATTAGAATATGTTTTTTTTAAATTTCGAATTTCTACAGCAACCATGAATTAAATTTACCATAAAATTAAAAATTAAGCTTTAGTTTCATTAAACTAAAAACTTACAAAAATTAGTCTTTCAAATTAGATAAAACTTCATTATAAGCATCAACTAAAGAATGGGCATTAAATTGATTACATAAATCGGTTCTGATTTTAGTTAAAGAAAAGTATAAAGGGTCTGAAAATTCACTATTAGAATAGTCACGCTTTATCTGAGTAATTTTACTTAACATGTTTAAATAGCATATACTAATTCTTTTTTCTAAAGAAGTAACATGATCATACCGAGTCCCTAAGCCAACGTCCAATGCAAAATCTACTTTTGGTTGAGCTATTTTTTTTAAATTATTATTGCGAATTACAACTGAGTGGGGCCATTTTTTATCTGGGCCTTCACTATAAGCTACAATTAAAGATGCAAATTCACGAACAATTTCATTTTTTTTATCTAAAGTTAGTTTTAACTTATTAACAGTGGCACCTTGAGTTTCAGTATCTAAACAACACTCATTTCTTTTTGAGTATTCCTGATTAAAATAAACATTTTCCATACAAATATAAAAAAAATCACTAATTTCTAAACCATCTAAAGATTCGAAAAGAGCAGATACATCTGATTTATTCTTTAAAAATTCAGAATTAATTGACAACTGCAATTTATTATAAATACAATCACATAAATTATTGAAATCACTCGTCGAAGTGCTTTCTAAAACTTTAAAAGTATCTATAATTAATTCTAGATTAATTTCTTTTTTTAAAATAAAAGCAATTTTTTTGCATAAAATCATGATTTTTTATATTTTAATTCCTTAATAGATAATAATCAATTTTTTTTATTTCTCTTTATTAAATCTTAGTAAATTCAAGTTATAAAGATTACTGTTCTAATGGTATTTCATTTAAAATGTCATTTAACGTCTTTGCTGTAGCTTGGTTGCATTCCTCTAAGGGCTTGGTTTCTACAACATAAAATAACACATACATAGCATTTGCTTGCGGGGAATTATACTCAGCTTCTAGAGGCACTTTAATTGCATCAATTAACTCTTGATACGCCTTTGCATAAGATTTAATTTTACCTATTGATGATTCTACACCAACATCTTTAGCTCTATCTTTAGAGGGGGCTTCAAAATTTGTATCCGCGTGCTTTCCAAACTCATTAATTAATTTAGTTAATTTATTTTTAAAATTTCGTGATATAGATGCCTCAATAGAATTTAAAAAATCGGCTACTTTTTTATCTATCAAACTTTTAGATATATGTTTTTTATATTTTTTATATATTATTATATTTTCTTTAAAATTCACTTCCTGCTCAGTAGGTCTATAAAGTTCCACTGGTTCTATATGATCAGCTAATTCTTTAATTACATTCTTTATAAAAACAGGGTCATCATATGTATCCAAAAAATAATTAACACCCCCTTCAGAAAGCCATGATTCAAATTCAGAACTTTCTATATTTCTTTCACATGAATCCACAATATGATTAAAGGATTCACTATTTTCATCTCGTAATAAAATTAATTTATCTCTTATTTTAGCTAATTTTTCATTCAGTTCATCTAAATTAACACTCGAATCCTGTTCAAGATGCGTATTTCCTGCATGCTTTAAAGAATTTATTGTATTTTGCTGGATTGGTCCTAGAATATTTTTTTCATCAATTCCCATTACAGATTCATTTCTAACTGAAACAATTTCTTTTAAGTTTCCTTGTAAAGGAGGATCAATAAATGGGAAATCGGGTGGTTTGTTTTCTTTACCCAAATCCTTTTGTCTTTTTTTATTCCTTTCTAGTGGAGGTGACATTCTTTTTTTAGAGCTTTTCTCTTCAGGGTTAAGGGGGCGCCTAGGTGGAGTTCTAGGGATTTCATGTAAATAGTCCATTTTTTATAATTACCCATTTTCATTCAAAAATAAACATAATTTGAGATATAACTTTTAACAGTCTAGTCGCCATTTATATTATTGAATTATAATTAATATAATTTAGTGACTAAAATTATCTATAATACTTATAATCTTAAAACAACCTTCAATAACTCTTATTAACTATTATAATTTATTTGCAATATTACCTATTTTTTTGAGTTCATATTTATAATTATCATATATATAACACAAATAATTAATGTCGCATAATATATATTATGTTAAATAATGGAGTAGAAGTAGTGAATTAAAAAGGGGGTTAAAAAAAAATTAGCCACACATTAAATAAAATTCCTGTTTATCTAATTCTACAATTGAAAAGCCTATAACATTAGCGCTATTTAAATAAATCACAATAACTTCTACGTTTTAAGCAGATAAGAGGTGTATAAACCCCTATACTAACCAAATAAAAAAATCAGTGATATAACAGATGAATCAGTATGGAATTAACATTGCAAGCTATATTGATTATCATAATTAATCTATTAAATCATATCATAATATCTTATAATATAGTTTAGAAA
>CAXBWG010000070.1:0-7768 GCA_963979105.1 uncultured bacterium
ATAAATAGGCTCTGCGTCGTTTTTTAATGTAAGCTTTATATAGGATGATGAATTAATTCTTAGTAAGCCAGAAAGTTGTTTTTGTGAATTTTTTAGCATTGGAATACGTATTTCTATATGGCTATTTTTTCGGGTATAGCTTATATCTCGATTTATATCGACACTGTTAAGTTGATGTGGGAAAAAATAAAGTGATGTTAATTCTAAACGCGAATCAAATGGTAAATTAAATACTTTATAGTTATTTTTTTCTGTATAATTTTGCTGTAATTCAGGAAACGTTACATTTTTTAATTGAGTTTGTATTAAATTATAGTCTGAAGATTGTGTGGTTGAGGCGCTAACTTCGAAATTAATATTAAATTCAGCAGATTCAGGAATACAACTGTCTTTACATACAAGCCAGTTAATTTTTGCTTTTATTGGGTAAGTACCTTTTTTTATAGAAGGAAGTGTAGATAATTTTACAATTAGGCTTACGTTTTCTTTATATCCAAAATTAATTAAAGGACCAAGCATAAATGTGTCTGGCGCCGGCCAGTAGATTTCACTTGTAGTTATTCCTTTAGGAAGAGTCCAGGAAATAGTTGTTCGTAACCCAGATTCCCCAGGGTTTCTCCAATAGGAGTGCCATTTAGGAAGGTGTGATAGGTTAAATGCAATGTAATTATTATCTTGTGGTGCTGTTGTTGTGTTACTTAGTGTGTAATCAATAGAGCTATAAGGTGTAATTATAGGTGCTGAAAAAATAAGTGTTGGAATTAAAAGTAATAATAGGAGCAATTGTTTTATCATGTAGGTTTATAATATCAAATTATTTAGCGAACTATAATGAGTTTTTAATGATTTGTAGTTCATTACTGGTAATGAAAAATTATTTATATATCCAATTAAACGATACCGATTCAGAAAAGAAAAGTTCTAAGTTAATTGTGTCTGATTTAGATAAAAATGAATTTAGATTAATTTCGAGATTTCCCTCTAAGACATATTTTGTTTCTGATTCAACTATCCAGTTAACATTATCTACAACTAAGTTAGATAGTTTAATAATGGCATATTGTTTGATATCTTCTTTTAAAATTTCAGGGAATTCATAGGTTTCAAGATGCAACTTAATTTTTAAGTTTTTATCTGTAATTTGTGGCGTTGCTGTAATTTTTATTTTATCTACAATAGCAGTTTGTGAGTTAAGTTGAGAGGTTGGGGGTGTTGAAGGTGATGAGACTAAAACAACTATTAAATAAATAAATGCAGAAACAACTGTTAAGGTGCAAAAACAGGCAAAAACAAATTGTTTAACATTTACGCCTGCCATTTTATCGAGCATCCCATAGATGGAAATTGGGTGTTAGTTACCTCTTTGTTTTCTACTAAATTAGTAACCGCATTATTAAGATCGTGCGAGCTAACAGCTGCTTCATTTTGCCAATTATCATCAAGGCGTCCATGATAAAACAGTGTTTTATCCGCTCGTAATACATATATATCTGGTGTGCATTGTGCTTTATATGCTTTTGCTATGTTTTGAGTTTCGTCTACTAAATATGGAAAAGTAATAGCATCTGTTTTAATTTTAGTTTTCATTGCATCTACTGAATCTTCGGGGTAGTGCGGGTGAATATTTGGGTTAATAGCTATCGTATTTACCCCTTGCGGTTTAAATTTAGTTGCTAGTTTTATAGATCTATCCCAAATACCAATAGCATAGGGGCAATGATTACATGTAAAATAAATAATTAAGCCTTTTTCTCCCATAACATCATCTAGTGAATATTTTTTTTGCCAAGGATCAGATAGGTAAAATGAAGGCATTATTGTGTTTGGGGAAATATTTGCAGATTCAAGTAAGGCCATAGCAACTAACTCCTAAAGTTTAAAGTTAGAAAAAGTGTAGCATATTTAAGAGCTTAGTAAACTTTTTATTTTATTTAAATCTGAAATTTTTACCCGGTTTTTATTTTTTTCTAGCCCTAAATCTAGTTCTTTTTGATCTATTTTTTTCCAATCTTGGAAAGTGAAAAATAGGCGTTTGTTTTTTTCTAAATATGTCTTTAAATTAAAGGGGCTGCATTTGGATTGTTTAAGTATATCTAGTTTGCTAATAAACGAATTAACACTTTCTTGTGCATCACGTTTATTAGTACCAATAACCCCCGTAGGGCCACGTTTTATCCAGCCTGCTGTAAAAATATTATCTGTAACATGTCCTTGTATATGATCGAGCTTTTGAGTATTTGAATTAAATGGAATTCCAGCTATTTCTGTGCCTTTATAGCCAATAGAAGAGATTAAGTATTGGGTTGAAAGCGAGTGTGTATTTTCTGTATCACATAATTTTTGTTGGTTTGCAGTACCTATTAGTTTTGTTTTTGTAAATAAAAGATTAAGGTTTGAGTCTGAATATGAACACTGTTTAAGTTTTGAATAAAAATGAATATGGAGTTGTTTTTTGTTTGTATTAGACGAGCGTGAAACGTTTTTAAACAGATCAATATTTTTTTGTACCCGATTACTTTCTTTAGCTTCGTCTAAGTCTGTTTCTGATAATCTAAAATCATGTAAGTTTACACAGACATTATCTAGTTCTAATAGTTCTGCTAATTCTTTCGGTGTACATTTGGCTTGTGCGGGGCCTCTTCTAACAAAAATATGAACAGTAGAAATTGGTTTAGCTTTTAAAAAATCTATCACATCTTCAGGTATTTCAGTGGAGGCTAACTTAGAAGGCTCTTTAAGAAAAATTCTAGCAATATCTAGTGCAACATTACCAAGTCCAATTATTCCCACAGATTTCCCAAGAAATTCAGGTTTAAACGCCGATTTGTTATAAGGATGCCCGTTATACCAATTAACTAATTGTAAAGATCCACAATTCAGATCATGAGTGTAGTCTAGTTTATTATGTCTGTTATCTGTAGCAGACCCTGTACAAATAAAGATTGCATGATAAGCATTTTTAATAGTTTCATAGGTTATATCCACACCAAATTCTACATTTGCATAAAACGTAACAGTCTCGTTATCTAAGCTTTTTTCAAAATAACGTTGCAGGCCTTTAATGCGTTCATGATCTGGGGCAACACCTGTACGCAATAGGCCAAAAGGGTAGGGGTTTTTATCTATAATATCTATAGATAGCATTTTGTTGTGTTTTAAAAGCTGTTCACAGACGTAACATCCGGCTGGGCCAGATCCAACAATTAAAATAGTTAGAGACATTACCTAATTTTATCATTATTAAATGAGTTAACGCTAATTTAATTTTTTACTAGAAATTTAAAAATGAATTTTTGATTTTAAATAAAAAATGGTGTGATAAAAATAATTTAATTTGTACCTGCCCCATAATTTTATAAATTAATAAATAGATAACAATAATAATAACTCTTATTCAGTTTGAGTTTGCTCTAGTGACTTATAAAGGGTGTTGCCAAAATAATTTGCAACTAAAAATAAGAGCATCTTAGTAAACCCTAAAGCGGTAACTAAAATAACAGAGGGCTCACCCCTTTTTTCATTCATTGAAATAATATTTGCTAGGCTTATTCCCAAAACGATTAATGCGCCAGCACTAAATAGGTAATTAGAGCTTATTGCTAGTTTTTTTTGGTTGGTATTTAGGCTGTCAATGGACGGGGGTTTAATAGCTGAACTTAGGATGTTTTCTAAAAAAAATCCTGAACATAAAACACTTGTACTATGAAGTGCTAAATTTGTAATACAGGTTAGCTGGTTATTGTTATGTAAATAATTTGGAAATCGAATATAATTAGAAGTACGCATAGCCGAAAAACTAAATAACGATAATTTGTCCATTAAACTGCCGGTTAATAGAACTCTATTTTCTACTCCAATTTCAATCATGTTATGAAGCATGTCTTTGAGAATTAATATGCTTAAACACGCAGGTATGTCTGTTGGGTTTTTAGGTAATATCGTTACTATACCTGATACATCGGAGTCTCTTTCTGTGTTTTCAGATAAAAAAAGAAAAATTCCTAATTGCACTAAAATACCTACTGAATTCATGGAAAATGATCCAATGAAAAAATTGGGGTTTGAGGCAGGAAAGTTTTTATATAAAGTATTAAGTTGAGATTTTTTATTAGTGAGTTGGTTTTCTATGTCAGCGATTTCGTATGGATTAATTTTGGTTTGATCGCATTTATGGTTTATATAGGCATAAAGCGGAGGGCGATAAGATTTAGAAATATCAATTAGAATTTCAAAAGCAGAAACTATGATATTGGGCGTATAATTAGAGCAGCAAGCTAACGTTTTTCTCATAGGATTACTATAAAAGAGTTAGACTATAATTTTATAAATATTGTACTAAAGTTTTGTTAAATAAATAATTAACTTATTAACATGTATTGCCTTAGTTAGAGGTGAAATAGTCTTTGGAATCACAATTTTTGGGTTTAAATGAGGATGTTAGAAATAGATTTATTTTAAAGACTAATAATTTTCAAGAATTAGGAATTAACGTTTTAAATAATACTTATTTCATTATATTTCTAATTTAGGATATCGTGTTTAATTTTAAAGAAAATCAATTTTTTATTGTAATTGGTTCAAATCTGCTTGTGTAAGGTAGGTGTCCATGATAAAAATAAAATTAAGATGAAATCAATAGTGTTATATCATAATCCAAGATGTAGTAAGAGTAGGGCTGCGTTAGCGTTATTAAAAGAATTTAATATTACGTTTCATGTAAAAGACTATTTAAAAGTAGGTCTATCTTTAGACGAGATAAGAGAATTGTCTGAAAAGTTATCTTTAATACCTCTAGATTTTATTCGAAAAAATGAAACTGTTTTTAAATCGTTAATTACTCATGATTTATCGGTTAAAGAGCAAGTGAAATTAATTTATGAAAACCCAGTGTTACTCCAGCGTCCAATTGTTGTGATGGGCTCATGTGCGATAATTGCAAGGCCTCCTGAAAAGATACATGAATTTATAAGGACTTCAGAATAAATTTATATTAATTGATTATTCGAGTTTTGACATTAAAAAATTATTAATTTTGGTGTCGATTTCGTCAATAGAAAAAGGGTGATCTTCTAATAATTCTTTTAGAAAATTTTGTATAGGGTGTGTGAAAGAAGTGGTTTGTCTATTTTCTTTTTCTTGATTAATTATATCGAGTAACTTATTGATTTGCTTTTGAATATTATATAGTTTTTGTTTGAGTCCTATATTTATTGTGTTATTAAAGATTTGTTGGGTGTTTTTTAATGCAAATATGTCACAACTAATAATCTCATTTGTTTCTGTTAACCTAATTTGAATTATAGATGAAGGTGAATGACCTTGATTTATAAATCCTTTTAATAGAGTTAAATAAGTTTGTAAATATCCTTTTTTGCAGGCAGTTTTTAGTGGAGAAGGTCTTAAGCTTTTTAGCGGGATTTTGTATTTTATAAAATGCGAAATAAGAATATCGCGAATTAAGTGTTTTCCCTGATTAGTTGCGGTTAGAAGAGGCGAGTCTTCATTGGGGGTATAAAGTATCATTTTTATATTTTCAGTAGAAAAGTCTGTAGAAAGTGTTTCTATATTAGATAATAAACAAGAAATATCTAGAGGATTAACGTTTCCTTTTTCAATTGCGTTAATTAACAACTCTTTAGATTGAAATGCAGATACCCCTTTTTTTAAAAGAATTTTGAATGTTTCATTTTGAGCACGTTGTGCACAAAGGCCTAACGGGCACTGGTGTTCACTTGGCGTATTTGAAGACATTTTTAATATATCAAAACAGAAGTTAACAATACTATCGCTATTTGCATAAATTGCATTTAATAAAATACGATGTTTGGATGTTTCTGCAATAGTCTGGGTGCTAGTTAAGCTATATAGTTTTGTTATTAAATCGATATCCCCAGTAGATGCCGCGGTTTCTAACAGTCTTTCAACGTTATCATGAATAAAATTAGGCTCATTTTTTTTAAATTCATTTAAGACGTTATTTATAAATGCCCAATTTTTAGTTTTTATTAAATAATCTAGTGCAGTTAATCCTTTCGGGTCGCAGGGTTGTGAAAACATAGTAGGTGTAAGGGTCTTTAAAAGTATTAATAAGCAAGAATGGTTGTTGTTGAGAATAGAAATCATTGAAGGGGTGTGCCCATTATGGTTTTTTTTATTTATCAGAATTGAATAATCATCTTCTTGTCTAATTTTTTCTAATAGAGTTGTTAATATTGCGGAGTGGCCATACTGAGCCGCTACATGAATAGGCGTATTATGATGTTCATCTAAGCATAGTAGGCCCTCTCCTTGTGGGAATTTAGAAAGGATAAAATTTATATTTTCAGTATCTGCAGATCTTATTAAATAATGTATTAGCGGAGGAAAATCAGTGCCGAAAAATGCTACTTGATTAGCGCTTAAGTTTTTTAAAAAATGTTTTTTAAACAGGGCACTTGGAAATTTTTCAATTGCTTGATAACAAAACGTTATTAATGGATAAGTACTTGGTGAGTTAGCTTGTATAAATTCTGATAAAACAGTAGTAATAGAGTTTTTCAAGCTCACATCAAGATTAAATTTAGATCGATCTTTAGAGGGTTCAAAGTTTAAAATTGTTTCTACAAGGTTAACCATAAGTTTTGCATAAATGGTTACGTCCTCGTTATTAGCATGAATACAATCTGATAGTGCTTCAATGTAGCTTTGGGATAAAATTTCAAAGAGTGTTCTTACTAGATCTGTATTGCTCTTTTTATTTAATGCCCTGTTATCAAATATGTTATTAAATAAAGATAAGTTAGCCTCTTTATGGTGTTTAAGTTGGTTGCATATAGCGCTAAAGACACCTTTTAAAAAAGATCTATATTTCGGATCGTTATTAGCGCTATAAAGCTTTGAATTTATATGAGCTTCAAATATTATTAATGGAAAATGCTTAGTAGCGTCGTTGTTTGAAATTATCTCAAGCTGTAAGTTGAATGTCTCTATGTTTTCTATTATTCCTACAGCGGTAACATCAATGATGAGTTTAGATGCAAGTATGTACGGATTTAGAGCTATTTGTTTTGCTAGTATCATTTATAATTAAAAAATACATTGCTAATGCCAAGGTTTTTTTAATAAATATACAAAATTGTTGTTTTTAATGCTTATTTTTACATCTTTTAACCTAATAGATATCTTTTGGTTACAAAAATGTATAATATATATATGCTAGATGTATATCAAATAGTACATTTAACAAAAAAATAATGCAGTAGAACTTATGCTAGTACGTTATTTTGGGCTCACTTAGGTTCAGTATGATGCAATAGCATTATTCGGGTTTAACTCTGATAAATTTAAAAATTAATAATTGAGTATTTAGATTTTATACATTAGTAAAAAAAGATTTCATGGCTGTTGTTAACGTGATTAACTCGTTATCTGAAATAATATAGGGAGGTGTTACATATAAATAACGATCAAATGGACGTAGCCAAACGCCGTTATTAATACCAAATTGTTGTACGGAATTTAGGCTTTTTGCATCGTACACCTCTAGTACACATGTGGCACCTAAAACACGAATATCTTTAATAAGGTGATGATTAAACGACTTAAATTCATCAATTAAAATAGTTGAGATATGTTTAATTTTTTCTAAATAGTTTTGAGACATAAATATATCAATACTTGTAAGTGCAACTCTACACGCTGTGGGGTTTGCCATAAACGTTGGCCCATGCATGAGTGCATGATCTGAGTTATCTGAATAAAATTGATTAAAAATATATAATTTATTATA
>CAXBWG010000071.1:0-7689 GCA_963979105.1 uncultured bacterium
ATTTGTGGTGGCGCATTTCATGGATTAGAACCTATTATCGAATCTCGACTTAATGCACGAAATATCGGATTTTTAAGTGGTTCAGAAAAAGGAAATATAGATGACCACAGTATATACAAGCATGTCCAACACGAAGATTTATTAAAATTTGGAATTATTCCAGAACTAATTGGAAGATTACCTGTATTAAGTGCACTAGAAGATCTCGATCAGAAAGCTTTGGTAAAGATTTTAACAGAACCAAAAAACGCACTTACAAAACAATATCAAAAACTTTTAAATATGGACAAAGCAACTGTGGAATTCGATAAAAATGCATTAGAGCTAATTGCAACAATAGCGCAAAAACGAAAAGTTGGGGCAAGAGCATTAAGAAGTATTTTAGAAGATTTAATGTTAGATATTATGTTTGAAGCACCAAGCAGCAAAACAAAATTAATAAAAATTACAACTAAAGAAGTAAATAACTATATAAAAACCGCACTATCCAAAGATTTACAAAAACAATTAAAAAAAGATACTAAAAAATCATAAAAAAAGAAAACAAAACTAACTTATACCCCAAATTCTATACTGCATAAATTATAAAAGAATTAAACTTTTAAGATATACAAATCTAAACTAAACTATACTTATGAATACAGAATTTTCAATCCAATATAATGTAAAAATTTCTGGACAAGTTCAAGGAGTTTTTTTTAGAAAATATTCACAAGAAAAAGCTCAAGAATTAAAAATTACTGGTTGGGTAAAAAATTTACAATCTGGAAATGTAGAAATGTGTATTCAAGGAAAACACGACCACTGCCAAGAAATGATAAAATGGTGTCATAAGGGATCTCCATTTTCACATGTATCTAGTGTTTTACCAAAAAAAGAAAAACTTAAACTACTTTATGATGAATTTAATATAGAAGAATGATCTTAATAGATTTTTTAAAAAAATCTAATTTCGATGCAATTTTATTTGATGCCTCCGGTGTTATTTATTCAAATAACGGAATTACTCCAGGAGCAGCAGATACAATTAAACAATCTCAAGAAGCAGCCCCCACTTATGTGGTAACCAATAATTCATATTCATACCCAAACTACATCCGCAATCATTTAAAAAAAGCAGCAAATATTATCATAGAAGAAAAAAAAATTATTTCATCTGGTCATGGACTAGCAACAGATCCAAAAATTTTAGACATAATTACAGATAAAATTGTATACTTTCTTGGAAGAGAAATATCTAAACAATATATTTTAGATGCCCCAATTAAATCATTAGCAAAATCCCCAATAAATGCAGACGTTATAGTGCTTGCAAATTACACCCCTAGTCCAAACTGCACACTTTTGCAGTCTATAATTGATGCGGCTAATCAAAACCCTAACATTAAAGTTATATGTTGTAATCCAGATGTAGAAATTCGATCTGGCGAAACTCTTTTACATGTAATGGGCTATTATGCGCATAAAGTACAGAAAAATATTCCCCAAACGATTTATTGGTATGGAAAACCGTACAAAAACTTTTCAAACTTTTTAGCTAGAGTGTTAAAACAACATAATATTACCCCTTCTAAAAAAATACTTTTCTTCGATGACAACATACAAAATGTAGTAAACATGCAAAATGACATTGGAATTTCTGGTTGCTGGGTAAAAAAAACAGGGATCTTACATTTAGAAAATACTCAAAAATTAATTAAAAAACATGGAACTCCAACTGCAATCATTGATTCTATAAATCTTAAAAACAAGGTTATTATAAATTAAAAAAATTATAATCAAAACTCTTATATCCTATATCAAAAACGTATACAACACCTTTTAAGTATCCCTATTTAAATTATTATGTTATTTTTTTATTATGGGAATTGCATTACCTCCTAATAAAAAAGTATTTTGGTTTACCGGGTTATCTGGTTCAGGAAAAACAACCTTAGCAGAAGCCCTTTGTAATCATTTAAAAACAAAAAACATTTCTTATTTTTCTTTAGATGGAGATGTATTACGAAAAGGATTATGTCGCGATTTAGGATTTTCCTTAAATGATAGAAAAGAAAACCTCCGACGTGCAGCTGAGTTAAGCCTAATTTTACTTCAATCCTATGATTTTATCTTAGCCTCATTTATTACACCTACAAATGAAATTCGCAATATGATTCGCAATATAATTTCTAATGATATTATTGAAATCTATATAAAATGTTCTGTTGAAAAATGTATTGAGAGAGACCCTAAAGGACTATATAAAAAAGCATTATCAAATGATATTAAATTTTTCACAGGAATAAGTTCTGTTTATGAACCTCCTATAAACCCTGATTTAATTATTAATACACAAAAGTCTAATATTAATAATTCCTGCAACCAAATAAAAGAGTTTATTAATCAATTTACTTAATAATAGAATTTCTTACTTTGAAAGATATTTTAAATAATATATACTTTAGTATATGGATTTTTTTTATACTCGATTTATGAAAGGGTTACAAATTGATCAACTTAGTTTTAAAGAACTAGAAAGCACAAAAAAGTTAGTAGCTCCTTTATCAAAACAATACCATCCACCAGTAATTTTTTGTTCCTACTTGCCTAAAGTTGCCTCTACATATTTATTTGCCGTAATTCAAGAACTAACAGGATTTGTTTATCGTAATATATCTTGGGGGTACGATCAAAACGAACAGAATATCATATTTAATACTGCAATAAACTATGTCCATGAATCTTATGTATCTAAATTAATGTGTAAAGCAACTCAAGCTAATTTAGAAATTATAGAGATAATGGCATTTAAGCCTTTAATTATTACTCGACCTATTACCGATATTATCATTAGTTTAAATGATCATTTTGAAAACGAATCTTATTTATGGCCACATATTTATTTAAATAAAGAGTTTTTAAAATATTCTCAAACAAAACGACTTGATATAATTATTGATCACTTTACTCCATGGACAATTGATTATTTAAATTCTTGGATTGATGCTAAAAAAAGACTAACTAATTTGCTTTGGATTACCTACGATGATATTACAAAAGATTTAGAAAACACCTTAATCTTAATACAAGATTACTATCAAATTAAATTTAATTTATCAAAATTAAAATCAATTCAAGAAAAAGTACGAACCAAAAAAAATAGGTTTAATATAGGCGTCACTGATCGTGGGAAATCCATATTAACACAAGATCAACATGACAGATTAGCATCATTTTTTAAACATCACCCACACCTAAAACAATATATTTAATAAAAACTAAATTTATAAAAATTTATAATTATCTGATATAAACACGATATAAAAAAAGCCTATTAGAAAAGTTGCCTATCAAGTGCTTGAATTTCTAGTAATAAACTTTGTACCTGAGACTCATTTTCTTTATTACTTAATTCATGTGGTAAAGTATTAACTAAACATGCTAAAACTTGATTAAGTGAATCTGGATTTGGATTTCTAATATCAAATTTAACAACAAAGTCTCTAGTATTTTTATTAATTAAAGGAATTAACAAATTAAACTTAATCTCTAACTGATCAAAAAGCACATCTGCACTAATTTTAGAAATTACTTTTCTCATAACATTACAATACCACAAACTATATACCAAATAAATAAGGCTTTCCAGAGTTTAGAAAATTTATATATTCGAATCTAATTTAGAACTAACCACAATTAAATTAATTTAATATGTTAAAATTTATATAAATAAATATGAAAAAAAAAATAGCAAAATCTACACCTTCACAATTAGAACTTTATATTTATACTCATATTCCATTCTCAATGGAAAATTTAAATGATCCACTAAATGATATCCATAGACTTCTTGATAGGCTAAGCAAACATAAAAATGCAAATTCTAACTATATGCTAAATTTAAAAAACTTTGAAAAAATTTCAAAACCCATAACTCAATTATTTGACAAAGTTGGTGAAGAAATTTTTAATTTAATGTTAACTAACCCAAGAAACCTGCAAACACCACTAACCCGATGTCCCAATCTTAAAAATTATTTAGAAATAAAACTAAATATTGTATCTGACAAGAAACCAACAAAAACAATTACTGAATTATTAAAACAAAAACCATAAAACCAAATTAATAATTAAAAAACATTTTCCAATGTTTAAAAAAACTCAAAAAAGTGTATAATAAATGAACACTATGAGCAATAACCCCCTAAATATTTATAAATCAGATCACGATTCATTTTCTGAATTACTATTAGATGAACTGACTAATACGACAGACTTTAAATCCTCAATTAAAGGAAGTAATATAAATACCCCAACAGCATCAAAGCAACTTATAAATCAAATATTCAATACGTTAGATACCTCATCTATCTCAGATATCTCAAACAAGGCAATTCAACCCGTACTAACTCTTTGGCATAGTTTGTTAAAAAGTTTTATTAAAAAAGGCTTTTCAACAAAAGATACAGCAATGCTAATTTTTTCATTAAAATCTTCATTACAACGATTAAAAGAAAAAGACACCCCCATAAAACAAGAAATCCAAGAACAATTTGAAAAAGTATTAGATCTGTTAGGAATTTTAACCTTTGAAATGTATAGTATCGAAAACGAAAAAGTAATTTCACTTCAAAGCGAACAAATCCAATATTTACAAACCAAAGAATCTCAATTCTCAAAACAACTCATTGGATCTAGCCCTGCAATGAATGCATTATATAAAGCAATAGGCCTTATTTTAGACAACGATTTAACTGTATTGCTAGAAGGTGAAAGTGGAACAGGAAAAGATTTAATCGCAACTACAATTCATAACAATTCCAAACGTGTATCAAAACCATTTGTAGCAATTAATTGCGGTGCAATCCCAAAAGAGTTAATAGAATCTGAATTATTTGGACACGAAAAAGGTGCCTTTACAGGCGCTCAAGACAAACGTATTGGAAAATTTGAACTTGCAAATGGAGGAACATTATTTTTAGATGAAGTAGCTGAACTGCCCTTAGATTTACAAGTAAAATTGCTCCGAATACTACAAAACAAACAATTAGAACGTGTTGGTGGTGAAAAGCAAATTAAAATAGATGTACGAATTATAGCAGCCACAAATAAAAACCTAAAAGAAGCAGTAAATGAAAAAAAATTCCGACTCGATTTATACTATAGACTAAAAATTTTTCAAATTCAAATCCCATCACTTAGAGAACGTAAAGAAGATATTGAAGCACTAAGTCTATTTTTTATTGAAAAATATGCAAAAGAACTCAATATAACCCCTCCCTCGATTACAAAAGATGCCATTACCTACCTACAAAATCAACGATGGGAAGGAAACATAAGAGAATTAGAAAATTTAATTCAAAGAAGTCTTGTACTAAGCCAAGGCAGCCAAATAACAAGTTCTATTTTAAGTATAATTCCAGGGCAATACCTACCCTCACTTTCAACTCAACAACAAGAAAAAACTACACCCAAAAATTTACCAACCCCAACAAAAGAAAATACAGAAATTCTATCTTTAGACGATGTCGAAAAAAACGCGATTCAAAATGCACTAAATCAAAAAAAATGGAATATGTCTCAAGTAGCAAAAGCACTTAAAATTTCAAGAACCACTCTTTATTCCAAAATACAAAAATATAATATACAAGAACCATAAAACTAATTCCTATCATTATTTTAATTCTACACATTACTTAAAAACGTATGTTGAAGCGAATTAAATAAAACAAACTCTTATATTATTCTCAGAAATTCGTGCACTAGATGTAAATAAAGAACTTTGTATTATTGGTAATGAGAAGCCGTTTTTGTTTGAGAGTCGACCTTATTATTTAAATCATGGGTCCAACTGCATATCGGGACGAAATTACCGGTGCCGTTATTTTAAATTTGATACCTCTATGAGATTTTTGTCAGGATCTCTGAAATAAACCGAGAGTAATTTAGATGTTGAGCCTGTTCTTTCGACTGGCCCATCAATAATATTGATATTTTGTTTTTTTAGGTGTTCAATAAATTGTTGAAGTGGGATGGTTAAAATAAAACAGAAGTCAGATGACCCAGGCTGTGGAGAATTGGCATGGGGCTTAATTTCTAAACCTGTTTGATGTAGATTAATTTTTTGATCACCAAACTGTAATGCTTTTCTATTTTCACCAAAAGTAATTTCTTTCATACCTAAAACTTTGGTATAAAAACTGAGTGTCTTTTGAATATCTTCAACAGTTAAAACTAAATGATCAAGATGAGAAATCATGATAAATCCTACAGCTTCCTCTCATCGATAAGAGACGCTAAACATTGATCGAAAATGGCTCTAGGAATAGCTGTTTCTTTGCTACTTAACGATAAGGGGGTTGTATTTAAACAAACTGGTTGAGATCTTTTTTGTTCCAAGTCTTTTACTTTTTGGGAAGCTTCAACTTGAATTAAAGAGCCAACTCTTTGTGGAGTTATAACTCTTTGCCGTATGTCAGTTTGAGATAGGCCTGATAAATTAGGATAATAATTACCGATAGGAATCCCATCTGCCATTACACCATCACGTATTAATGAATCTTTAAAGCAATTGGCAGAATAATTATTTCTTTCTAAAATTTCTTTTATCAAAGTGTTGCCTGTTTGATACTCTTTGGAAGCAACTCCATAAGGATCAAAATTTTGTTCAAATGCGTGGTTCCCCGATGTAACTTTATACTCATTAAGTCCCTTATAATCCTCTCGTCTAAACATCCTCTCAACGTGTATAGCAAAAAGTCCCCCTCGATTATTAAACAATCCTGCTCCAGATGATCCCCGATCACTATGGATAAATGCCCCAAATTCATAATCTAAATGATGTGAAAGTATTTTATTTCCTATCGATACTTGTTGAGAATCTCCTTTTGGGTGATGAATCATAATAAGATTATCAGAGTATTTTAGAGATATTGGAGCAAAGTTTCTATCAGTGACGGGTTGATTAAGCCGTATTAAGGCATAGTCAATTAACCCATCCATTTCAGCACAAATTAATTCACTTTCAATTTCAATTACGCTTGAAGTTTCATCCAAATAATCAAATTGCACGCTGATCTTTTGTTTGAAAGGCTGGTTTTTTATTTTGCCCTTTTTAAATAGATTTCCTCGCTTAATTTGACTCTCATGTTTTTCTTCCTCTTTTTTAAGGATGTCTTTTGATTTAAGAGGCCCTATATCTCGATTGGAGTCATTGATTGGATCAGGTGCTAGTGAATATGTACATAGTTTTCCCCCAGCATACCAACCATCAAATTCTAAGAAGCAATGCCCAGCTGTAATAAATAAACTTGAAGAAACTAGAGTTCCAGATCCTTCAGAATATCCTTTCATTTTTAAATGGCCGATTTGCTTACTTCTAAGCTTTGCTATGTTTCTGATTTTTTTAGGTATAGCTTTATTCAATAAAAAATCATTGATCTGTAATGGTTTATCTGGCAACAATGCTGGAGCTTCATAAGTAAAAGAAAAACAATCTACATGAGGGAGCTTTTTATGTATTGAACTTTTAAAAATGGTATCAACTTTAGTATTCCTAGAAGCTTTTGGAAGGATACCTTCTCTTCTTAGAGTTCCGTGAGACGTAGTAGGTATTACGGTTAATACTGCTGGAGGACGATAGTGATCTTTATATGTAGTTAGCATTTTAAAGTCTTTTAAAGATAAATTTTATATTAAAAAAAAAAA
>CAXBWG010000072.1:0-7530 GCA_963979105.1 uncultured bacterium
TGCTAATCCATAAAAAATAATAAAAGTAGTGATGCTTGCAAAAAAACAGGCCGTAAAAAACTGGCGTTTCATTGGTTGATTTCTTCTGTTAATGCAATATTTTTAATGCCTACTTGTTTGCATAAATCCATAATAGTAATGCTATGTTTTAAAATGGAATTTTCATCTGCAATAATAAGGACTGTAAGATTTGGATTAGCACTAACTTTTAATTGTAACTTTTTAGCTAAAGTTTCTTTTGTATATTGTTTTTTGTTAATAAAAATATCACCAGTCTTTGTAATACCGACCATTAAATTATTTGGTGGTAATTTATCTGATTGACTAGCATCTGGGCGGTTTATTTGAACACCTGGTAATTTTGAAAATGTAGTAGAAACAACAAAAAATATAAGTAAAATAAAAATCATATCAAGCATTGGCGCAAGGCTTAAACCTGCTTTACGACGTTTTGATTTTGATTTAAACATTTTCTGTAGATTCTTTAGAAACCCCTTTACTTAAATGCACAATAGAACCACCAACAGAACGTAAGTACTTAGTAATTGAATCTACTTGATGAGTTAAAAGTGTATAAAAAAATAAAATTGGAATAGCTAGCACTAATCCAGTTTCAGTAGTGAGTAATGCTTCAGAAATTCCTGCTGCCATAGATTGTGCATCCGATGTGCCATATGCAGAAATGGCTTCAAATACATGAATCATGCCAGCAACTGTTCCAAGTAAGCCTAGCATAGGCATAATTTCACCACTAATAAGAATAATAGATAAGCCATTTTCTAATTTATGGCATTCATCATCGTAAATTAGTTCTAGCTGATCTTTTATTGTTTCTTTATCATAACCTTTTTCTAGTAACAGAATTCCCCGATTAATAAGGGGTTTTATAGGGCCATTTTCTAAACAATACGATTTAGCTTTTTCAAAATTGTTGTTCCGAATATGTTCAGAGATAATATTTAAATCTTTAAATTTTTTATAATGAATACTAAGTCTAGTTAATTGAAATAATTTAAAAAATATTAAACTAAATGCAAATAGAGCTCCTCCAAATAACGCCCACATTATAGGGCCACCTTTATTAATTAGTTCTAATATCATCCACTAAAATCCTCCTTAGTTACTTTAAAATACAATGAAATGTATATAAATTAACATGATAGAAAAATCATTAATTCTTTTAAATTAATTTCATATTAAAAAAGTTAATAGAAATAACTTATAAGTTCAATAGTTCTATGGGGTTAAATTTAATGTAATACGCGGTTATCGTTTAAGATGTCGCTGGATATCTCTATTACTTGCTTTTTCTTTTAGTTTAGCTCGTTTATCATGTATCTTTTTTGCAGCCCCAAGACCAATTTCTAATTTTACTTTAGACCCAGAAAAATATAATTTTGTAGGAATAAGTGTTAACCCTTTTTCTTGCGTTTTCCCAATCCATTTTTTAAGTTGGCGTTTATGAAGTAAGAGTTTTCGATTTCGAACAGGATCTAATTTAACTATTCGGTGTGCTTGCTCATAAGGGGGAATATGACAATTAAAAAGCCATAATTCATCCTTTATAACTCGTGCAAAACTTTCTCTTATATGAATACGACCTTGGCGAATTGATTTTACTTCATGCCCAAGTAGCGCAATGCCAACTTCAAGTTTTTCTGTAAGCGTGTAGTTATGAAACGCTTTCTTATTTTGTGCAATTAATTTGTAAGTTTTATCGCTCATAGCTATTAACTATAGACGAAATAATACGAGAATTAAACATATTACTATAAAATAAATTTGTATATACTTTAGACTTATTTTTTAAACAATAATTAGTACTTAAGGACTAGATTTAAGTAGTGATGAATTATAATACTAAAATTAAATAATTAAGTTAGAAAATTTTCCAAAATTTAGTGCTACAATAAGAAAATGAAATTAATTGTGTTTTGGTTTTTATTAAGTTCATTGATTATAGCTGAATCTTTACAAGAAAAAGGAACACGAATTTCTTATGAGAATAATAATGTAAATAATGGGTTTCATAGTCAAATCTCGAATATGACTATGACGTTAATCAATGCACATAAAGATCGCGTGAGTAGAAAAATGATTTTTAAAGCAAAAGAAGTTGAAAATGATGGTGATAAAACGTTAATTACATTTGAGTATCCATTAGATGTTAATCAGACGAAGTTATTAACATGGGCTCATAAAAATAAAAATGATGATCAGTGGTTGTTTCTTCCTGGAATAAATCGAGTAAAACGAATTAATTCATCTAATAAATCAGGATCATTCATGGGTAGTGAGTTTTCTTATGAAGATATTTCATCTGATGAAGTAGAAAAATATACGTATACGTTTGTACAAGATCAGCAAATTGCATCTCGAGATGTATGGGTTATAATTCGGTACCCAAAAGATTCTAAAAGTGGCTATTCAAAACAAATTTCTTATACAGATAAACAGTATCACCAACCATTAAAAATTGATTATTATGATCGAAAAGATGAACTATTAAAAACAGCTATATTTTCTGATTTTGTGTTATATGATAAATGGTGGTTTTATAATCAGATACAAATGTTAAATCATCAAACAAAAAAAGAATCACTTTTAGTTTGGGAAAATAGAAAAATTGGAGTTTTAGTTAAAGAGTCTGAGTTTACAAAACGAGCTTTACAATAAAATGTATAGTATTGCGATTGTAGTACTATTATTTTTTAATTTTACTACCTCAATAGATGCTGTTGATTTTCAATTTAAAGGAGAATCAGAAATTCAATATAGAGTTTTTGATGCAGATAACGATAGTGCTACCCAAGATACAAATCTATTAGTTACTAATCAAGCCGAAACAACATTTACAACAAAAACAAGTATATTTAAATCAAAACTCTGGTTACAACAAGATAGTATAGATAAAAATAAGTCGGCTGTTATTATCGAAAAGTTATATATGCTAATACAAAAAGATAGCTATGATGTGTCGTTGGGGGCAAAAATCTTAAATTGGTCAACCTTAGAAGCGTTTCATCCTGCCGATGTAATGAATAGTAAAAATTATGATAGTTCTTTTAAAAATCCAGTAAAAATTGGTGAGCCAATGATTTCATATAGCTATTATTATAATGAGTTTATAGTGGGTGTGTATTATATGCCGTATATAATGAATCCTATATTTTCGCCTCAATCAAGTCGATTTAAAACATCACAACTACATGTTGGGTCTGCTCGTTATTTTAATAAATCTTCAGAAGAAATTACGAATAATCAATTTAATCAAATAGCAATTAAACTAGATCATGTCTTAAATCAAGCTGATATCAGTGTGTATTACATAGATCATATAGATAGATCACAGCCAATTTTTAGCGTCGATAATCTAAATGTAATTCCAAATTATTTTAGAGTTAAGCAATTTGGATTTAGTCTACAATCTTCCTTAAAAGAACTATTATTAAAGGCAGAATATGGGTATAGAAAGTTTGTCGGCTCAGCACCTAATATTAATCCATCAGATCATTCACAGTTGGCTCTAGGTACAGAATATACGTATTATCATCAAAATAAATTTGAATCGACATTATTTGTTGAATATCAAGTAATTCCAGACGTATCACGAGTAAAAAGAGCTAGTTTAGGGGTGTTTCAGCATGATTTGTTGGTAGGTTACAGACTTAATTTAAATAATTCACAGTCTTCAGAATTGCAATGGTTTGTATTTAAAGATTTAGATGTAAATAATGAGTACTTTTTGAGTTTAAACTTTTCGCAACGATTTTTTAATATGATAAAAGGAAATATTGGCCTACAATGGGTATATAGTAACACTAATCAATCAATAGGATTTCAAACTATTGAAAATGCTGATTTTTGTTATGTTAGTACAAATTATTTTTTTTAAGATATGTTACAACGTTTAGCTAAATTTTGTGTAAATTCTCCAATTAAATCTATTTTCATAGGGTGTTGTTTTGCTCTTATTTTAGGAAGTGGGTTAACTAAATTAAAAGTAGATTTTGGTTATCGAACTTGGTTTAAAGAAACTAATCCTAAATTAGAATTATTTGATGCATTTGAGCGAAAATTTGGAAGTGACGAAAGGGCAATAGTGGTCGTTCATCATCCAGATGGCGTTTTTTCACCAAAAATGATGAAAACATTAATTGCAATAACAGATGATCTTTGGCAAGCAAAAGATGTAATTCGGGTAGATTCAATAACTAATTATCAATGGGTATATTCAGCTGGTGATGATATTTTTATAGAAGATCTTATAACAGAGTCAACAATTACATCTATAAATACATTAAATAAGCGAAAAAATATTGCAACTTCAGATAAGAATGTTGTTAATTATTTAGTTAATAAACAAGCAGATACAGCATTGATTTATGTCACGATTAAACCATTTATTAATGCGGTGCCTAATTATAAGCAAATTGTAGAATCAATAGAGGCTGTTTTAAATAAATATATAACTCAATCTAATGCCGAATATCATCTTACGGGCTTACCAACATTATCGTATTCATTTGAAAAGAGTTCACAAGAAGATATGAGGTTATTTATTCCTATTGTATTAATTCTTACATTAGTACTTGTGTTTATTACAATACAAAGACTTTCAGCCGTTGTGCTGAGTTGTTTAATCGTTGTGTTATCGGTAGGGGCTTCTTTGGCATTTGCTGGTTGGGTAAATATTCCAATTCATGTAATTACAGCAATTGTTCCTCAGTATATGATTGCTATTTCATTATCTTTAGTAGTTCATATTTTAGTAAGTTTTAACACATATTTAGCTAAATTTTCTAACCCTAAACAAGCATTGTTAGTAGCGGTTCAAAAAAATGTATTACCAACATTATTAACAACTATTAGTACGGCTTTTGGGTTTTTAAGTTTTTTATTTTGTGATATTCCTAATATTACAGATATGGGAATAATGGCAGCTGGAGGCACACTTAGTTCGTGGGTATTAACGTTTTTTATTTTGATTCCTATTCTTAGTTTAATAGTAACGTTTTTTAAGCCAAAATCAGCAGAATCTCAAATAGATAAAAAACTAGACTCTTCAAATCTTGCTATAAATTATACTAATTGGCTTGATAGGCATAAAAAAAAGATAATAGGAGCATATATTATAATTACAGTTCTATCATTTGGAGCATTATTTAAAGTGAAAATGAATTCTAATCCATTTGATTATTTTCAAGATGATTTTCCTTTAACCATCGCTACAAATCTTGTTGAAGAAAAAATAGGAGGCGCATTAAGTGTTGAAATGGTAATTAACTCTGGAGAAAAAGAAGGAATTAAAAATCCTGTTTTTTTAAATAAAGTTAATCAATTTCAATTGTGGTTAGAATCACTTGATACGGTTTCAAAAGTTGTGTCGGTAGTAGATATTGTTAAAAAAATGAATCAAGTATTACATGGAAATAATAACGCTTATTATAAAATTCCAAACTCAGTTCAAGACGTTGCTCAACAGCTATTTTTATATACAATGAGTTTGCCTCAGGGATTAGATTTAAATGATAGGATATCAATCGAAAATGATGCTATTCGAATGACAGCAATGTGGACTTTACATGATTCCAAAGAAACCTTAGAGATGATAGATGTTTTTGAAAAAAAGGCAAAAGAAATGGGGCTTTCTATGGCGGTTACCGGAAAGGGGCCCTTATATCAAAGTAATAACCAATTATTTGTATCGGCATTTGCTAAATCAATGTTTTTAGCCATGATTTTAATTTCAATTTTAATGTGTATTGGTCTAAAATCAATAAAAACAGGGTTATTTGCTCTCATTCCTAATATGTTGCCTATCGTATTAGGTGCAAGTTTTTTATATATTTTAGATGTACCTTTAGATATTGGAACAGTAATAGTTGGAAGTGTGTGTTTAGGAATAGCAGTAGATGATACTATTCATTTTTTATCGACATATAAACTTTATTTATCTCAAAATCATTCAGCAAAGCAAGCGATAGCAAAAGTTTTAACCTATACAATTCCTGCATTATTTACAACAACACTAATTTTAGTAATTTCGTTTGCTGTATTTATGTTTGCGTCATTTATTCCAAATCATAATTTTGGGAAATTTGTGGCAATAATTTTATCATTAGCGTTAATCATAGATTTAACTTTACTTCCGAGTATGCTTCTTTATTTTTCTAAAGATAAGACATAATTTTAATTAAACCTAGTTAAATATCAATATTTTTAAATGTAGTTATTATAACCAAAATCACGATTAATAAAAAAAGTAATTTATGGGGGCCAATAGCGTATTAGGAGCCCTTAAATGCTACTAAATTATATAAATAAATATAGTGTAGCAGTAATTGTTAAGGTGTATTATTTTTTCATATCAAAGAGTTGCAAATCAACTAGAAATTAAACCTGATAAAGCCTTTCATGAAATTGTGTTAACGAAGTATTTTTCAACTTATTTAGAGTATCAAAAATATAGAATGTTTAAAAATTCTATAATGTTTAATGCTTCATTTAATTAAAATTATCATTATGTAAGGGGCTCAAATCTATCGAGTGTGTCTCCTGCAATGCAATTTGGAGCGTCTATTAAATCTGGAATAAGAATTAATGTGTTTAGTGCGGTTTACTTAGAACCTGCAATTAGCCTAAATCCGTCATTTTCAACCGAAGTAAAAGGAACATATACACCTAATAACCAAGAAATAAGTAACATAAACTTATTTCAAATTAATCCGTTTTATAGTACTTATTTAGTAATAGGTAAACGGTTAGGAAGTTATAAACAACCAACGCATGCACTTGAGTTTATTATTGGAAGAAATGCATCTGTTTATTCATTATCATCAGAATTTAGCCAAAATTTAGAGTACACAAATATTAAAAATTAATTGGTGTCTAATTTAATGTTAGGCTCACGACTATTATTTGGAAAAAAGTTAAAATATGATGCAGAAGTTTTATATAATTCATCACAGCTAAACCCTTTTAGTAATAATCAAGATTCAGATAGGAAGATAAAATCGTTTGTAATATCTTTTATTTATATGTTTTTTTAATTAATTCTTAGTCTATAAAAACAGGCTCCTAGTGATAGAGATAAAAAATATAACTATTAAGAATTTTTGTTTCAAAAGCGCTTAATCATAAAAAAAAGATTAAATAATAATAAAGCATTAAGAAATTTCGATGCAATAGAGTTGCGGAATATAACGATAATAAGATAAGAAGAAATAAAAGAGGTGAAAAATGAACTCAATACCAAAAATTCCTTTTCTTTCAGCAGTATATGTAACGCCTTATGGGGATCAAAAGAGTTCACAAGGAGGTTCACCCCTCTCAAGTTTACCCTCAAGCCCACATTCAACCCTAAACTCACGCCCAGCCGAAAGTCCAACACCAAGTTTAAACTCACAACCGAATCATAGATATCGTGTAGATAGTAATATTGGAAGTGAAATGAACCGAATGGTTACACAATTAGTAACAAGTAATGGAAAAACATTACAAGATTTTAAAGAGTCTGTAAGCCGTTTT
>CAXBWG010000073.1:0-7403 GCA_963979105.1 uncultured bacterium
CAAAGCAATTTCTCTAGTTCAGTGCTCAGCTGTTTGAGCAACGCGAGTTCTGAGCTCTGCACAAGAGAAATTACTTAGCTGATTGGTAAAATCTCCCGTGAACCAACCCCAAAAAAAAGTGATTTTTGTTACTTTTTTTCACACAAAAAAAGTAAATCAGGGGGCCTTGGGGGGCGATAGCACCCCCAAGAAATCAACTCTCCTTCAGATATAAAACAGTACGCCCCCGCTGCATATCAATCGAAACTTTATTAAGTTTAGCCAAAAAACTCTGCATAAAAGACCCCTCAAACTCTTTATCATTAATATAAAGCTCTCCAATATCAAAATAATAGCTATAACACCGATCAAACATATCTGTGTTTTTCTCTCGATATTCAATTAATTCTCGAGTTATTTTTAATGAATATGAACGCGATTCATCGCGTTCTCTATAACAGTAAAAACTATCAATTTCTGGTGTAAAAGTGTTTAAATAGCGTTCTTTTAATAGTGTTGGATCATCGTTAAATTTAGCTTGCAATCCATTACTTTTTTCTGTGATTTTAGATTGAAAAATATGAGAAAAACGTGATTTTTGTTGAGGATTCATAATGGTATTCATACCCAGTTTTGACTTAATTTAAACATAATAGACTCACTTATTTATGCTAAATAAATAAAATAACGATGTAAGAAATAAAAAAACAAAAACGGTTTAATTAGGGTAACCAATAAAACGTTTAATTAAGCTTAAACATGGGTATATAAACTATATATACATGTTATGGGGGGCAGACCTATTTCCGGAGTAAATTTATCAACTAAAGTAGTAAGTTCGCAACAAAAGACAGCGATAGTAACGAACAAACAAAACGCAGCTGTTAGTTTGAAAACAGTTGCAACTCAACAACAAACGAGTAACGTTCATGGCCAAGACAAGCTTAAACCGGCATCTAATCAAACAACCACTCAGCTAGCTAGTGCCTTAACTACAGAACCTAAAAACGCTAGTAGTTTAAGCACAAAAAAAGAGATGCCAACTATAGACTCTTCACAAAAGTCAGAGTCTTTTTCATTAAATGCAGATACCAAATTATTTAATGCTAAAGAAGACGATATAACAATAGTGTTACCAGATAAATTACCAACAAATGATAAACAAACGTGTGGATTTAAATTGCTAATTAATGGAGAACTCTATACCCCAACTGATATACCTAAAGACCTACAGAGTAAACCTAAAATTAAAGCATTTTTAGACTCAGTAAAGGGCAATAATGTAAAGATGAAAAAGAATGGATTATTTTCTAAGTCGCAATTAAAAATTGGGAGTAATGTTTATTTAAATGCCACTACTGGAGAAGTAAAAAATAAACCATCTACATTGTTTTCAGGGATCATGAAAAGAATACAACGCTTCAGAGGTAAAGACAGTACTGCAAAAGTAGCTGGCGTTAAAATGTTAACAACTGCAGATAAAACATCTATGAAAAACAAGTTTAAAGCCAATATAGAAAAATGCAATTTTTCAGATATTAAACAAGTATCAGTGTTAAAAAAACAAGCAACAGAATTAATCTCTCTAAACCCAGATCTAAATTCTAAAGAGACTGATCTAACGCAATTAAAAGAGGGTGTAAAACAAACTATTCAAGAGTTTAAAAGTCAGTTAACTACCAAAAGCACAGCCTCCATTGAAACTAAGATTAAAGCCCACGATGAGATACAAGGTAAGTTAGATTTTTTAACTCATGTAGACAAAGATGATTCTTCTGTACAAGAAAGCAATACTAGTTTTACGGCACTAAAACCTCAGTTTAAAGATTTAAAAGTAATTAGTGAATTAAAAAACAATCTTGTTAGTTCGTGTAAGTCTGAATTAGCAGGAAAAATTTTAGACACAAAAATACAAGAGAATTTAAATAAAGAGTCAATTTCTGAGGTAAAATCAGGGTTAACTGAATTAACTAATGACTTTGAAAGTGTAAAAGATAATATAGAAAAAAAAGAAGCAGAGTTTAATCAGTTTAAAGATGAAACTAAAAGTTTAACATCTGAAGTAGCTCAAGACGCAAGGCAAAGCATACTAAATGACATAGAAAACCAAACAGAGTTAAGTGGTTTAAATGCTAAGATTTCTGACAATTTTGTGGGTGATAATAGTAAAGAAAAACAACTTAACATAATAGAGAAAAAAGAAACAAGTTTTAAAGAAAGAATTGATCAGAGCTCACTTTCAAAACAAGAAAAAGCTGAACTAAAACAGAGTTTTCTTACAGAAGCAAAACAAACACCTAGTTTAGAAGAAAAAATTAAAGTTTTAGATAATGCGAGATTAAATTTAACAAAAACGGTTGCCTCTAAAACACAAGTTTTAATGAACGATCTTAAATCTACAACAAAAAAAACATTAGCATCTTACACAGGAAACTCGACATCTGTAAAATTTAAAGAAACATTAAGTGATTATAAAACAACGTTTTCAAAACGATTTAATTATATTAAAAAAAAGGCTATGTCGACGGAGTTAGCTTTAGAAAAAAGTGTTACAATGCAAGATGGGGTAAAAGAAAAAGCTAAATCAATAGGAAGCCAATCCTTAAAAAAACTTACTGGGATTAATTATAATCCCGCATTAAAACACCCCGAGTCTTTAGATAGTGTTCAACGAGGTAAAGTTGCAGATAAAGAAGATACTATAAATGATATTAAAGATTTATATTTAGAAAAAAAGTTTGGGAAATTGTATCAAACTCAAATGGGCTCACAATATAATGATGTGTCTTTTGAAAAAGAAATAGATAATAAAATTAAGGATAAAATTTCAGAATTAACAGATGGAGTGCTAGATGCAAGACAAAATCAAGATAAGATAAAAGATAATTTAAAGACAAGTTTCGACGATGTTTATGGAGGGGCTCTAGACCAGGTGTCTGATTTTTCAGGTCAAGAAGCAAGCGGTCTTATAGTGGGTTCTTTTTCTAAAGATGCAATATATGCAAATTTAAGAGGTGTAGAAGAAACTGTAGACGGGTTTGAAGCGGTACAAAACGAAATGCTAGAAAAAGCACAACAAACATCAGACAGTGATGGAACTCAATTAGAAGATCTTATTCATTTATCTGATACTATGAAAAGTTTTGAATCGTTTTCGTCTCAATATGTAAGAGGAAAAGATGCTGATGTAAAAATGGATAAAGAACATCTAGAAGACTTATTTAATGGTGCATGTAGCAACGAACAGTTAGATATGAGCAAAGATGAACTTAATGAGTTTAAAGCTATTTTTTTAGATTACACTGAGAAAAGATTACAAGATAAAGGTATTACCGATTCAGAGTCTTTATTTAAGCAAGGCGTAAAAGAAGATACCATAAAAAAATTTGAACTTAGGCATGCTACTGATCATACTAAGTTGAGAACTGAAACTGACTCTGCAGGGATTTATAAACAAAATTTTTCTACAAAAGAAGGGAACCCCAAATTTAAAACAGCATTTAAGAAAATTCATAAAAATTTTGAGAAAAAATTAAAATTAAGATGTCAAATTGCAAATATTTCAGGAAGTGTAATTCAGCAACAAGCAAGTTTAGAAAAAGGTTTAAAAAAATCAAAGTCAACAGCAGGTGAGGCATTGGGAAATGTTAAGTTGAAATTGCAAACGACTAAAATTAAGTTTAGTCAGTCTAGTCTTACAGAAAAAATTAAAATGTTAAAAGATATTAAATCAGATTTTAAAAAATCTCTCGAAGAAATAAAAAATGTAGATAAAGCCAAAGCAGATGCTAAAGAAGTAAAATTATTTACTCAAGCAGAAGATGCGCTAGATGAGGTAAATAAACAACTTGATACGATAGATGATATAGTGAAACAAAGCGGAGATTCGATAGGACAAGTTGGAGCTCATGTAGATAAGTTAGAAACTAGTATGAATAGGGCAATTAATTCTATGGGCTTAGAAGGAAATAGTTCGACAGATTCAAATATGGCAAAAAGCGAGGCTGTTAAAGCTAGTGTTGCGGGGATAAACCTAAAAGGAATAGGTAGAGATGCGCAAAAGGTTATGTCTGGTTTGGCAAAAGGGATACAACATGGTGTGGGTGCAGGTGCCGATGTGTTAGATACTGCATTAACTGAGTTAGGTACAATACAAGAGCAAGCTGCAAATTTAGTAGCTTCAGCAAAAGATATTTCAGAGCAAGTTGGAGTGGGGCTAGATGTTGTAATGGGGGCTATTGAATTAGCAGTTCCAGGAGGAAAAGAAACTTTAGCCTTAATAGATATTGCTTTAGATGTAAAAAATATTTACAACACGACACAAGAAATTAATCAGTTCAGAGAAGATTTAACAGCGGTAAGTGATATGAAAAACTTTATAACAGCCTCAGAGGTTAATGAAAATAAAGATGTTCAGGATCGTATTTCTACTTTTCATAATTTAATGAAGTCAAAAGACCAAAGAAGCAAAGCAAGTGTAGATTTAGCTGTACGGGTGTTAAACCTAGTTAGTCCCCCTCAGGTTGCGGTGGGAACGGTATTAAATAAAGTAATTAAAGTGTGTCAAATGCCAGATTTAGATGACGATCAGCTAAAGCAAATTGCAACAGATGTAAACACAATAAACGATGGATTTTCAAATTTAACAGCATCAGATGCCGGGGACTTAAAGGTAGCTCAAGAAAAATCAACAAATGAGTTTTTAAAAATGTTAAATAGTGCAAATCAAGATCAAGTTGAAGAAAAATGGGATGTCGTTAGTAGTGAAACATCACTTAAAAAAGGGGTGGTTGTAAAGTCTGAAAAAGATAATAAAACGTATAAAAAACACCTGGGGTATCATGATTTAGCTAAATCATATCAGGGTTTTGCTTACTCAATGGCAAGTTCAGATCAAGTTTCTGTCGGATTAAGAAGTAATTTAGAATCAAGAAGAAAATAAAAGGTGTCAAATTAAAAGGTGAAAATAAAAGGTGTCAGAGTCTTATACGTAAAAGGTGCCAGAGTACATATAAATAAATATGTATTTTTAGATAAAAAAACAATAAATAGTTTGTTTGTATTATTTTTATTAATACCAATAAACAGTTGAACTCAGATTAATTGTAAAAGGTGTCAGAGTCTTATACGTAAAAGGTGCCAGAGTACATGTAACTAAATATGTATTTTTAGATAAAAAAACAATAAATAGTTTGTTTGTATTATTTTTATTAATACCAACAAACAGTTGAACTCAGATTAATTGAGACTTAAACTTAACGTTATGTTAATGAAACCGGAATTATTAGCTCCAGCTGGAAACCTAGAAAAAGCACGTATTGCCTTCGATTATGGCGCAGATGCTGTATATGTGGGTGGAAATGTATTTGGATTACGAAAATATGCAGATAATTTTTCTTTAGATGAATTAAAGGAATTAACAGCGCTAGCAAAATTAAAAAATAAAAAAGTGTATATTACACTTAATGCATTTGCGCATAACCAAGATATAGAGCCGTTAATTGCCTATTTAAAGCAATTAAATAATATCGCTATCGATGCTGCAATTGTTTCAGATGTTGGTGTTGCAAAATTATTACAAGAGTATACCTCTATTGATTTACATGTATCGACTCAGGCAAGTGTTACAAATGTACATGGATGTTTGTTTTGGAAAAACTTAGGTGCAAAACGTATTGTATTAGCCCGTGAGGTAAGTATTGCTGAGTGTGTAGAAATTAAAACGCAATGCGATGTTGAATTAGAAGTGTTTATACATGGTGCGATGTGTGCTAGTTATTCTGGTAAATGTGTAATTTCAAATTATGCAGCAGGAAGAGATTCAAATAGGGGCGGATGTGTACAAAGTTGCAGACATAACTATGAAATTATTAATCCTAGTACTCAAGAAGTAGAAGGGTCTACTCATATAATGAATGCAAAAGATTTAATGAGTATTGATCAGTTAAACGAGATTGTTTTAGCAGGAATAGAATCTTTAAAAATAGAAGGTCGAATGAAATCAAATTTATATGTAGCTAATGCTGTAAGTGCTTATAGATCTGCAATTGATTATTGTTATGATTCAATACAACAAAAGACCCAGATTAAACAAGCAGTGCTAGGTAAATTCAAAAATCAATTATCTATGGTCTCAAACAGAACATTTAGTTCTGGTGGACTGCAAGATAGACCTGGGGAAAACTCGATAAATTATGCGTTTTCAGCCTACGAAAAATCTATTCAATATATTGGCGCAGTTCGAATGAAAGATGATAACGGCTATATGGTTTGTGATGTTAAGTCTGGCTTTAAATTGTCGGATTCCTTAATGATGCTATGCCCTAACTCTGAGCTTAAAACACTTGTAAATGTGCAATTTAGAGATGCTCTTGGTAATACTACAGATCACGCAAAGCCAAATTCTATAATTCGTATAAAAGTACCGGGATTAGATATTAATAAAGGGTTATTGGTAAAACAGTTAGTTAGCTAATTTCTTCTTTTATTTCATTATATAAATACATTAGCGCTGTAGATGCAGCACGTTGTTGAATATGCTCGCGTGTACCATTAAAGCATTTATGATAATGACGTGTTTGTTTTGTTGTCCCAACTCCAAAGTAAACAGTTCCAACAGGCTTTTGTTTGCAGCCACCAGTTGGGCCTGCAATTCCCGAAACACTTAATGCAAATGTGCTGTTTGTTAACTTAAGTGTATTTGTTGCCATTTCAGTAACAGTTTCAGCACTCACAGCACCATGAGCTTGTAAGGTGTCTGCATTAACATTAAGCCACTTAGATTTAGCTAAATTAGAATAAGTTACAAAATTTATATCGATAACATTAGATGCGCCTGGAACACGTGTTAGTAATTGGCTAATAAGTCCTCCCGTACATGATTCTGCAAGTGAAATTTTAAAGTTATGTTGGCTACATAATGAAATTATGACATGTTCAAGGGTTTCATCTTCAGAATTAGAAAAACAAACATCGGTTAAACATGTTTTGAGTTGTAATTTTAGTTTATTAAATAGGGTAGTATTTGCAGTTTCTGTTTTGCTAAGACGTATTTGAATTTCTTGTAATTTTGCTTGAAAAGAAATCTCTATGCCGTTTGGTAGTGGATAAAACTTAGTTAGGCGTTCCTGGCAATGAGATTCGCCTATTCCAATACATTTAAATAAACAGCTTTCATGCGTTTTTTTTAAATTAGGAAATATGTTTAAAATTGTTGGAATAACATGGGCGCCTATCATGGGTAAAACTTCTTTGGGAACTCCAGGGCAACAAAAAATTAGGGTGTTTTTATGCTTAATATAAAAGCCAGGGGCTGTACCAAGTGGGTTATCAATAATAGTTGAACCTTCTGGAAAATCAGCTTGCTTAGCATTTGCTGTTGGCATGTTGCGATTTGTTTTTTGAAAATATGATTTTATTTTTTT
>CAXBWG010000074.1:0-7308 GCA_963979105.1 uncultured bacterium
ATGCTTTTGCCATTTCAAGTTTTACCATAATTTTACCACCTTGTTCTGCGAGTGCTGCATTTAGCTTTTGAATGCCAACAGCTTCTGCTTTACCTTCTTGGCGAATAGCTTTTGCTATATTTTGTTGTTTTGTATAATAAGCATCTGACCCAATAATTTCTTTTTTATATTCACCATCCGCAATTGCTACTGATTGAAATACATCACCTTTTGCTTTTTCTAATTTCCGTTTATATTCTTCTTCTTTAGCTAGCACTTCAGATCTAAGTTTTTCTGTTTGTTGATCTGCAATTTTTTTATCTTCAATGGCTTGTTGATAATCTTTGTTAAACCGATAATCTTTTGTTAGAACTTTTTCAACAATAACGCCATATGGCGTTAAAATATTATTTAACATGATTTTTGCTTTTTCAGACTTTTTAGATCGTAATTCTGCTGTATAAAATTCTTCTGTTTGCAATTCTCCAAAAACATCTCGTGGAATACTTCTTGCTATCACTCTTACAATATGACTTCGTAAATCCAAATCACTTTGAGCCACATTTTCTAAAATATAAGGGGCTTTATCTGGGATAATCCGATACGAAATAATTAAATCTAATGAGATATCATTACCATCAATCGTTTTAAATTTTAAATCATCTTGTCCGTAGATATCGCCTTTATTTAAGCTATATGTCATCTCCATATTTTGTAAATTAATATTGAATGTATTCCAATCATTTATAATTGGTAAAAAGAGGTAGGTCGAACCTGGTGCGTATATCGTTTGATCAACCCCTGCTTTCGAAAATAAAGATACCTTTTTTGTGCGTACCCCAACTTCATTAGGTTGGGTGTTATATAAAACACATCCAGAAAGAAATGAAAGAGAAAGTAATAGTAAACTAATCTTAATTATAGATTTCATCATTCAAACATCATCCTAGTTTTTTCTAAGTTTAGCGGATTAACCCCATGAGGGCCATCACTTGGAAGTACAATTACTTGAACCCCTTCTAATACTTTTGCCATTTCAAGGCCTACTAAGTTTTCAGACCCTAATCCTTTCAAGGCTCTATTTTTTAATTTTATTTTATAGGCCTCGGCTTCTTTAACAAGAAGATTTCCTTTAGCATGTTTTGTTCTAACATAAAGCTCTTCCTCTGCTTTTTTAGTAAGTTGATAGGCATTTCCTTTTGCAAGTTCAACTAAAATAGTGGCTTCACCTTCTTGAATTGTTTTTTGAAGTTGAGCAGCTTGTGTCTCAGCTCGTGCTTCAGCTCTATTTTTAAATATAAGTTGATCTTTTAATTTTTTTTCTTCAATATTTCGTTGAATTTCATCTGAATATTTAAAGTATCGAATTAATACTTGTTCAATTGCAATTCCTTTGTCATTAAGTTCTGAATTAAGTTTAATTTTTGCTTCATTCATTTTTTCAACACGTAAATAAGGATTGTAAAATTCTTCAGTAGTTAGTTTTCCTAGAGTTTCTTTTAGGACAGGTTCTGTTTTTGGTAAAATTCCATTTAAGAAAAATAGTTCACCAGGCCCAAGTGTTTTAATTACTTTATAGGCATCAATTATTTTAAAAACAATTGAAAGTTCTACCTCTACATAAAATCCATCAGATGTTTGAATATGTGCTGATCTATCGATAAATCTAGACGATGTTTGGTTACGAACACTAGATAAATCAAATACTTGCAAATCTTTAGGAAAAACATGATATAAATTAATACCTGGAATTACTAAATGCATTCCTGTTGTATATACTTTTTCTTGAATACCACGATTAATTCCAATTTTAACTTGTTTAATGGCAACTTCGTTAGGTTTTACATAAATAAAAAATGTTTGATAAGAAAATAAAAGAAAAAATAAAATTCCAACAATTATATAAAATATTGAGGAGCTTTGAATTCGTTTAAAGAAATTGTTTAAAATAGTATTGGGATCAAATTGATTATTCATTCAGTCCTAATAGTATCATAGAGTTGAAAAAAAAAAAGGATCAATCTATTCGTTTTTAATTTTTAAATCATTAAATTTTGTAGCACTGAATATAGTCCCTACTATATAAAATTATTTAATAATTCTTAAAGTATTAAGTTTAATTTATAATAAAAGTAGATTTAGCTGTGTGAATTTTTTATTATAAGCTTATGAAAAAAGCCATTGTATTTTATGATCACAAATGTGGATTATGTAAAAAAGAAATTTTATTTTATAAAAAAAAAGATACTCAACAATTAATTGACTGGTTAGATATTCATACTCATAAAGATCAGTTAATTAAATATGACTTATCTTTTGATCAGGCTATGAAATCGTTTCATTTTATTAGTCCCAATTTAATTATTTATACTGGAGTTAATGCCTTTATTCAAATATATAAAACATTGCCAGGTTTGAAAGTGTTAGCTCGAATTATATCGTTTCCAGGAATTTATCATCTTAGTTTACTTGGGTATAAACTGTTTGCATTTTTAAGATATAGATTTCATGGGTATCATAAATGTCATATTTAAATTTGATGTTTTTGAAATTAAGAATTAGAAATTATTGAGTTAAGTAAAGTTTAATAAGTTCACAAGTTAGTCTAGATCGTTCTTGAATAGAAGAAAGGTTAATCGTTTCATTTTCTGTATGCATGCCAGTACCAACAGGACCTAGCGTATCGATTACAGGGATGTTTTCAGCGGCAATAAAATTTCCATCACAAACACCAAAGCTAGGTTCTGTTTTTATGTTAAGATCACAATTACTAATGGCTTGTTCTAGAAGATCATATAAAATAGAAGCCTTTTTAGAAATAGGTTTAGAGGGTCTAATACTTTGAATATTCAAATCTAACTGGGCTTTATTAGTTGAGTTAAAGTGGGTTATCTGAGTTTGAAGATTATTACAAAAATCGGTAAGTTTGGAGTCGTCATTAAATCGAATATTAAGATCTGTATACGCATAATCTGGAACAATATTTTCTCTTGTTCCACCTGTAATAGTTCCAATATTAATAATATGGTCGTTTTTTTTGTAATAGGTTAATTTAAGAGATTCAATAAATGATGTAAGTGCAGTGATGGCATTAATTCCTTTTGAAAAGTGACGTCCTGAATGCGCAGATTTTCCATGTGAAATGAGTCTTAAATTAGCAGACGAAGGTCTTGTTGAAACAATATTTCCATTTTCTAAAGCGGGTTCAAATACAAGTCCAAAATCTTTATTTTGCGAGAATTTTTTTAGGAGCGCTTTTGAATCAGGAGAGCCTATTTCTTCATCGGTAGATATTATAAATGTCCAGCCAAGTTTTTTTGAAAATTCAGACGATTCAAGCCAGTTTAATACATTTAGGGCAACAACAATCCCGCCTTTAGCATCGATCACTCCCGGCCCGCTTGCCGTTGTTTTAGTAATATGATTAAACGTTTTAAATGAGCTCGTTTCATCAAAAACTGTATCCATATGAATGGAAAATAAGCAGTTTTGTTTCGTTGTAGAATGCTTACTAAACGATATTGCAATTAATTTTGAGGAATCTTTACTACAAAAGTGGTCTGTAACTATACAATTTAAGTTTTTAAAAAGTGTTTTAATATAGTCTGCACACTTAGTGATTCCCTTATAGTTATAAGTACCAGTATTAATATCAACAAGCGTTTGAAGAATTAAAATATTAGAGTTTAAATCTGCTGCATTATGCATTTACAAACGAGTTTATAGTTTTAGCAACATAGTCTAATTGTTGGTTAGATAACTCTGAATATATTGGAATTGAAATTATTTCATTTGCTACTCGTTCAGCTACTGGAAAATCACCTTGTTTGTAGCCTAAGTATTCAAAACATTCTTGTAAATGTAATGGAATAGGGTAATAAATATTATTTCCAATAGTATGTTGTGTTAAATAATCTTTTAGTTTGTCACGTTGAGAACTAATTAAACTATATTGGTTATAAATAGACTTACATTTATCTAAAATAACGGGCGTTTTTATTGTACTACAAGAAGAAATAGCCGTGTCATAAAATTTCGCATTGGCTCTACGTCCGTCATGTTGAGATTCAAGGAAATCTAATTTTATTGAAATAATTCCAGCTTGAAGTGCATCAATTCTAAAATTACCTCCAATATATTTATGATGATACCGCTGTGTTTCGCCATGCATACGTAGTGATTTAATTTTTTCATAAAGTGCAGTGTCATTTGTAGTAACAATTCCGGCATCGCCACAAGCACCTAAATTTTTAGATGGAAAAAATGAAAAACAACCCACTGTTCCTAAGTCTCCTGCTTTTTTGGGTGTCCCATCAGCAGATGTATAGGAAGATCCGATGTCTTGTGCAGCATCTTCTATTACGTATAAATTACGTTCATTCGCAATAGTATTTATACTATCCATATCTGCACAATGTCCAAACAAATGAACAGGCATAATTGCTTTTGTTTTAGATGTAATTTTAGATTCAATTTGGGTAACATCTATATTAAATGTATCTGGATTAATATCACAAAATACAGGCTTAGCACCAACACGTGCAATTGCACCCGCTGTAGCAAAAAATGTAAATGGAGTCGTAATAACTTCATCTCCAGCAGAAATATCTAATGCCATTAATGCAATAATAAGCGCATCAGAGCCACTAGAAACTCCAACAGAATGTTTAGTTCCACAGTAGGTATTAATTTTTTCTTCTAATAACTCAACTTCTGGGCCATTAATAAAATATTTAGAATCAAATGTTTGAAGCATCTTTTCTTTAATTAACTCTTTTATTGGCTCATATTGAGCTTGTAAATCTAGAAGGGGAATAGTTAATTTTGTTGTCGTGTTCATCAAATAATCCTTTTACTAATTCTTTAACAATAATTTTAATTCAATTATAAACAAATGGCTATAGAAAACAGAGGGATTAATAATTGTTTTCTACTTAAAATCATGAAATAATATCAATCTAAAACCTATTTAAATGTGGTGATGTAAATGAAAATAAGTGTTATTGGAACAGGCTATGTTGGATTAGTTACGGGAACATGTTTAGCAGAACTTGGAAATACAGTTACATGTATCGATACGAATCAGGATAAAATTACGACATTACAAAACGGAGATGTTCCGTTTTATGAGCCTGGTTTAGAAGAACGAATTAAGCGTAATACAGCTGCAGAAAGGTTATTTTTTTCTACAACACTTAAAGAATCATTCGAATCATCTTCTATAATTTTTATTGCGGTAGGAACGCCTCCTTTAGATACAGGAGAAGCTGATTTAAGTGCTGTATTTGCAGTAGCTGCAGATGTGATGAGCTTATATAAAGAGTGTAATCAACGAGACTTAAAAGTGTTAGTTACAAAAAGCACGGTTCCAGTTGGAACAGGGGCTAAAATTGAAGCGATAAAAAAAGAGCATCATATTTCAGACGAGCAAATTGGGGTGTGTTCGAATCCTGAATTTTTGCGTGAAGGAACAGCTATTTATGACTTTTTTCATCCAGATAGAATTGTATTAGGTAGTCCTTGCAAAAAGGCGTTAGAACTTATGAGTGAATTATATGATCCGTTATACAGGAGAGAAACACCCATTGTAAAGACAAATTTACAAACATCAGAGTTATCTAAATATGCATCTAATGCATTTTTAGCAACTAAGATTTCTTTTATTAATGAAATGGCTAATATTTGTGAAGAATCAGGGGCGGATGTAAATGATATTTCTAAAATTATGGGAATGGATGGACGTATTGGAAAATACTTTTTGCATCCTGGTCCAGGCTATGGAGGGTCTTGTTTTCCTAAAGACACACAAGCAATTGTCCATTTTTCAGATAAATTAAATTATGATCTAAAAATAGTAAAAGCAGTAGAAGAAGTAAATAAATTACAAAAAAAGCGTGTTATTGACTATGTAAAAGCATATTTTAAAGATGATTTAGAGGGTAAAAAGTTTGCTATATTAGGTCTTGCATTTAAACCTAATACAGATGATACAAGAGAGTCATCATCATTAGTAATTATTGATGCGTTACTTAACTTAGGCGCAACTATAGTAGCTGTTGATCCAGAAGTGAAATCGTTAGCTGAGTTTGATGCTAATCCAGCGTTTAAGATTGGAAAAAACTCTTATGAAGCAGCTAAAAATGCAGATGGAGTAATTCTTGTTACTGAATGGAATATGTTTAAAGAGTTAGATTTAGAGCGGTTAAAACAAACTATGAAAGAACCCTTATTTTTTGATTTACGTAATATATATTCCCCAGAAAAATTAGAAAGTAGTGGATTTAATGCCTATGTTATTGGTAGACAGTTATTAAAAGCAGCCGCCGTTAAATAAAATTAAGTTATCTAAATCTATTACTAAGTATGCTAAAAAAAGGGTATTCCTCCTTGGTGAGGAAAAAATTATCTTACTTACAAAAAAAAGCATTTAGTCTAAAACTAAAATCCTCAGTTTTTTTGAAAAACTCTATACAAGAAAAAAAAATTCAAAAAAAAAAGCCTTACCCATTAATTAAAATAGGTAAGGCTGTAGTAACCTAATAGTTAAAGATTATCTACGACGTTGTTTTGCTTCTGATACAACGATTGTTCTTTCATCAAACTCTGTGTTGTTTAATGTTTCAATTGCTTGTGTCGCGTGCTCTGGTGTTTCGTATTCAACAAATCCAAATCCTTTAGAACGTCCAGATTCATAATCTTTAATAACTTTAGCACTTTCAACAGGTCCAACTTTTTCGAAATACTCTTTTAGTTCCTCATCTGTTGTTTTAAAATTTAACTTTGCTACAAATACTTTTTTATTCATTTTTTTTCTCCTAATTTTTTAGTTTTATTTATTTATTTTCATTTAATGTGTGTTTTAGTATTCGGATCCTCCTTTAATTAAGACTCCTAAGTCCTGTTTGAGTAAAATCGTTTTTTTCTAAATGGTTTTCGAGACGATTCTTTTCTTGGTGCTCTATGTGATGATTTATCGAATAAATCATCAACATCATAATGAGATTGCATTGTAATATCAGATCGAATGATAGTTTGAAGGCATTTTTTAATTAAGTCTTTATCTTCTAGCTTTTGGCTAAGACTTGAATAAAGCTTATCGATTAATTGGGCTGATCCCTCAATATTTTGATCTGCAATTTTATTTGTAAGAAGTTGAGCTTTTTTATCCTTAATTTCAGCTATACTTGGAATACGCTCTTTTTTAATTGTCACTTTTAGCATTTTTTGAAGACGATTCAGTCTATAAAATTCGCGAGGTGAAATAATTGTAATCGCGGTTCCTTTTTTACCAGCTCGTCCAGTTCGTCCAATACGATGTACATAAGATTC
>CAXBWG010000075.1:0-7163 GCA_963979105.1 uncultured bacterium
TGGCTCAAGGGGACGGTTTGCTAAACCGTTAGTGTTCGCAAGGGCAGCGAGGGTTCGAATCCCTCTCTCTCCGCCAGAGAACCTGATCTTTTAAATTTTCGTTTCAGTCATGTAATTTACATTACACTCTTTACACGATAAATTTCAAATCTCAGAACCTCTTATTTTCGTTTCAGTCATGTAATTTACATTACACTTCTTACACGATAAATTTCAAATCTCAGAACCTCTTATTTTTGATTTAGTTATGTAAGTTTTTTTTATGTTTTTCACGATAATTTCAAATCTCATCTTCTAGTTCGTATGAATTAATGAAGGTGTTGTTGAATGGGTTTTAGAGAACTTATTATCTAAATATTTTATTTAAAAAATGGTATTATAGTTTTTATGAATTTTTCGTTTAAACCTAAATTGAAATCTGTATTGGAGTTAAAAACTTATATTTCTGAATATCCTGGATTTCCTGCTCCTGGTATTATATTTAGAGATATAAATCCTTTATTGCGTGATTATTATTTCGACACTCTATATTTTATGAAAGAATCTATATCTGAAGAAAAATGGCAAGATATAGATTTTATAGCAGGGATAGAATCTAGAGGGTTTATTTTGGCATCAGGATTGGCTGCTCTTACAAATAAAGGGTTTGTTCCAATTCGAAAATTGGGGAAATTGCCCGGAAAAGTTGTGTCTGAAAAATATAATTTAGAATATGGCCGTGATCAGTTAGAAATGAGTCCTGGTAAGGGGAATGTTTTGCTTGTAGATGATGTTTTAGCTACGGGAGGTACTCTTGCTGCGGGGTGTAGTTTATGTGAACAGACTAATCATAATATAGTAGATATTTTGGTTTTAATAAATTTAACTCGATTAAATTCTTTTTCTTGGAATAATAAATCTCCAATTAGTTTAATAAACTATGATTACTAAGTCTGTATTAGTTGTCGTTGCTTTAAAAGAAGAAGCTGAATTGTTATTACACAAATATAATTTAGATGTTATTTATACAGGTGTTGGAAAAGTAAATGCGACTTATGCTTTATTAAAGGAGTTATCTAATAGAAAATCAGTTAATAAACTACCAGATCTTGTGCTTAATTTTGGAACAGCTGGGAGTCATTATTTAAAAAAAGGTAATTTATTTGTTGTAAATCAGTTTATTCAACGAGATATGGATGTAAGGCCACTGGGTTTTAAATTGGGGGTTACTCCATTTGAGACTTATCCTGAGTTATTGTCTTTTAAATATAATGATATATTTTTAACAGATTTAATTTGTGCGACTGGAGATAATTTTGAAACACAATCCACTAATCTTAAGTATGATTTAGTGGACATGGAAAGCTATGCTTTGGCTAAAGTATGTTATTTTGAAAAGATAAAATTTTTAAGTGTAAAATATGTTTCTGATAATGCTAACGATTCTGCTGCCGATGACTGGAAATCTAATGTAGCATTAGGAGAGGAGTTGTTTTTACAGTGGTATAAAAATCACTTTTAAAACCATGTTTTCTGAATTTTAATATGTTAGGCGTGTCAATTAATTTTTTGGCTATAATTAGTAAATTAATGAAACAACTTAGCACGGTTAAATGCTATTACAACCTCCGTGCATGTGAAGGTGTTTGCATGAGGGGATTGCAGACAAGGCTCCTAGTATGGGCGCTATTATATATATCCATAAATGGGTATGATTATACCTAATAGTGCTGTTTTTAATAAACGAGCAGGGTTCATAGAATCACCTGTTACTTGGCCTAAAAAAAGATCCTTCAGTCCAACTATAGCTCCAATTGCAACTTTTTCCATAAACTCTTTTTGGTTTGCGCTTTTCAACACATAAAATAAAATGCATCAAAAGAAATGTAAGTAAATATTCATAGATAAAAGTTCTTGTTATTGAGATAGCTGGCATTGTCATGCTTGGCGTTTCATGTGTTGGATATTTTTGATAAATTAAATCTCGTATGTCTCTAAAGATATCAATGTTTTTTTCAACAAGATCTTTAAAAGGCCAATGGAGTAATTTAGTGTAGTTATTTAAATAAACAGGGTAACTATCATTAGTTGAATCACAAACTGCCTTTATTAAGTCAAAATGAATTTTTTTAACTAATTTAATAGATTTCGATTGATATTTTGATATATCAATATTAAGTTTTTGCATTACAGCAATTGCGTTTTTATTTACTTCAGTTGGAGGGGTTCCTGCACTAAATATATTACATGTATTGCTGTATAAATATCGTGAAATACTTTCTTCTATTGGATATCTGCATGAATTTCCGGTATATGAATTTATAAATTTGAGTTGTTAGATTTATTCATTGTTATTATTAAAACTTTGTATTTATATCAAGCTGTATTACTGTTTGATTGTTTTTTGTCCCATTAATTACATCCATACTATATATATCAATTCCAAGTGAGCTTTTCTTTGAAAGGCCATATTTTATTATAAATTCTAAACCTTCTATGTTTGTGGCACCTCCATAGGAATCTGAATCAGGAAATGCATCAATCCATGCATCTGTTGCAAGATATCTGTAGCTTATTTCTGATTGCCATGTTCCAGCGTCTTTAATTTTTTTATCTCCAAATTTTATACCTGCAATTCCGCCCTGATTACTGCTGTTTTGATTGGTATTGATTATAAGTTCTCCAAAAGCTCTTATAAGTGGTAATGAGAATTGCTCTTTGAAATCTATTTGAGTACTAATAGCTATAGTTGAAAATTCTTTTTCTAGGCCACTAGAATCTGTTGTGTTAGTGTTTGCTGAATGAGCTAAGGTGGTACCTTTTAAATGGTGGCTTGTGTAAAAACTTATTGCTGAACGTGATTTGATTTTGTTGGTTAAATTCCAATTAATTCCAGGTTGCAGTGCTAGTAAATAAGGATCTTTTGTACTATCTTTAATTTCATCTAGAATGAAGAACCCACCTGTAATAAACCACTTAATGTTAGTTGTTTTGTTTTGAAACTTTATAGCTACTCCCTCTGGCTTGATATCTGAATCCCAAAGTAAATCAGAGGGCCTGTATAGAGGATTGTTCATTTTCCCAGAAAATAGTTGTGTGTTTTTTGAAAGCTTGTGTGTAATAAACGCATAATCTAGGCGAATGTCTGGTGTTTGAAAGGTGTCTTGAAATGTTTGGTTTGTAGATCGTGGGTCATCAGCGCCTGTTGCTAGTCCAAATTTTATTTTACTTTTTTTTGATAGTTCACTTTTTCCAGCTAGTCTTAATCTTAATCTGTACCTGTTTCTTGTGTCAGTGGAGTCTTTTTTTTCTGTTTGGTAACGTAGTCTTAGATCTCCTTTAAACTTAATATTAGATAAGATGTCTTTATTATTAGCAGTTAAGGTGCTTGCTGTTATAAGTGTTATTGCTGCAATTATAAGTTTTTTTAAATATGTTTTCTTATTCATAAAGTACTCCTTTTTCTTGGTGTTCTTAATATATAGTTTACTTGAAATTTTTCAGTTGAAAATACTTTTTTTTAAAAAAAATATATTATTAAAAATTCATAGGGAGTGTTAGATGAAAATATTGATAAGTTCTAATTTTAAATGATGCAAAATGAAATTTATAAATGTATTTCGAATCAGTTTACCTACATTCGATCTAGAGTATGAATATTAAGAAGTTTCAGGCCGTTTTTTAGTACATGGTTAATGCATTTAATCATGTTATAGCGTAGTTTGAATAATGAATCTGATGAGTCTTTAATACTTGTTTTTGCATAATAGGTGTTACAAATTTGCGCAAGTGATTCTAAATAATTGGCAATAATATTTGGCATATTTGTTTGACGTGCGTTTTCTGTAACCTGGCTAAAAAATAGTAAGTGATTGTAAATTTTAAATTCATTAGTTAGATTTTCGTTAGATATATTAACACTAGTGTTTTGTAAGGACTCAAATCTTTCGTTAAATTTTCTTAATATAGATGCCATACGTGCATAAGTGTATTGAAGGTAAATAGAACTTCCACTTTCCATACTTAACATGGTTTTCCAATTAAAATCGATATCTTTTGTTCTGGTTCTACTTAAATCATTATAAATAATGGTTCCAATAGCTATTTTATGAATACTTTCAGTATCTAATTTGGTTTGTTTTTCTTTTAATAGGTCTTCGAGCTTCTCTTTGGTTTTTTGAATTAAACTATCGAGTTCAATTAAAGTACCTGCTCTTGTTGACATTTTTTTTCCATCTGTCAGAATTAATCCAAATCCAATGTGAGTTAATTGATTAATATTATATTTTTCTAATTTTTTATATAAGCTAAATAATTGTTTAAAATGTAAGGATTGTTCATTTCCTACAACGTATAAAATGCTATCTGGATTAAATGTCTCAGCTCGATATAGTAAAGCTGCTAAATCTCTTGTCATATATAAGCTTGCTCCATCTTCTTTTTGTAGTAAGAACGTTGGTAGGTTATCTAGGTTCTCTACGATAAGAGCATTTGAGTTGTTTTGACTATGACAAAGTTTTTTTTCTTTCACTAAATGGATTGCTTTGCTAAGTTTGTCAGAAAAAAAACTTTCACCCAAATAGGCATCAAAACTAACATCGAATTGAGAATATATTTTTTCAAAAGATTCTATGCTTAATTGTCTGAATGATTGCCATAGGTTTACTTGGTACGGTGATTTTTCTTCTAATTTTTTAAAATGAGCGCGTGCAATGTCTTCTAGTTCTGGGTTTGATTTTTTTTCTTCATGAAACTTTACATATAGTGATTTTAAGGTTCCTATTGGGTTTTCTTTGAATGATTTTTCGTCGTTGTAGGTTTCATAGGCATGAATTAGTGCTCCAAATTGAGTTCCCCAGTCACCAATATGGTTTATTTTTAAAACTTTATATCCAGTTGCTTCATAAATGTTTGCTAAAGCTTGCCCTATAATAGTAGATCTTAAATGTCCAACGCCAATAGGTTTTGCAATATTTGGGCCAGAATAATCTATTATAATAACTTTGTTTTCGTGGATATTAGCTTTGCCATAATTTTCTTTTTCAGATAAAACTTCAGCAGATAAGGTGTTTATGAGAGTGTTTTGGTTTAAGCAAAAATTTAAATATCCTTTAATTGCGGTAACGCTTTTACAGAACTTAGTTCTTTCAAAGGATGCAGCTTTACTAAATTCTGTACATAGTTTAATAGGGTTGATTTTGTATATTTTTGCGAGATGAAATGCATCTAGGGTTATATCTTCTGTTGTATGATTAGGGCTTAAGCTTAGTTTAATATGTTCTATAGAACTATTTTTTAAGTTCGAATATGATTTAATTAATTCAAAGATTTCGTTTTTAATTAATGTTAGTGTTAGGTTTTTATGATTTGGAAGTTTATTTAAAGGTGCATTAAGCTTTTTTAATAAGGCTTCATCATTTAAAATATCTTTTTTTGAACTTTTTAAGCTATTATTTATCATAGTAATTTATCATATCATATTAGTTTATGCTTCAGTATAGCGAAGCTTAAATTATACTTCTTGTACTGTAAACTTATTGTCTAACCATAGTCCGATAATTTCTAGTTTTGGATATAGTAACTTTAAAAATGTTACTGATTTTTTTATATGTTGAATTTGTTCTTCATCTGAAACAGGGTTTCCAGCACAATCATGGTGTGCAACAACTGCAATTGCCTTAGAATTATGTTTTTCAATAGAGATAGATAATTTTGTAATTAAAGAAGATATCGCATATTTACTTGGCTGTGTCTGAAGTAAACTGCAGGGCCCTGGTAATGTAATATTATCTACATAGTTTGATATAAAACGAGTTTTTAAATAAGAAATAACGGGCTCTTGGGTACGTCCATCCATACAATTTATAACTGTGCAAAATTTGTTCATTATAAGCTCCTTATAAGTAATTAAAATTAACTGGACTTATTTTATTTTGAATTGGTATGAAAGTACACCATAAAAGTGTATGTTAATGAGTAGAGCTGCAATGGCTAGGGCAGCATTTTAAAAATTTATGATTAATAATATAACTTATAACAACGCAGGATGAGCCTAGAGATAGTAATATAAACTCTGCATTAAAGGCAAAGATGGAGTTAAAAAACAAATGAGATACCCAAAGAAAAGCACCAAGTGTAAACAGGTATATGCTATGTGCCTTTTTATGTTTACAGTATCCATTGCTCACAATATAAGTTCCACATGCAATAGAGGCTAATAGTAATACTATTTCTATTTGATGATTGTTAAATTGTTTTCCTAAAAATGGAAAAAAAACCATTAATAAAGGGGTGGCGATGCAATGAATGGTACATGTAAAAGAAGCAAAAGATATTAGATTTTGTTTTTTTATTCTATTCATAATTAACTCGCTTTTTCGACACAGATTTCGCAGTGCCCATATAAATTATATTCTTGGTTATGAATATGAAAGTTCGTTGTTTTCGATAGGGACTTATTGATATCCTGGTGATGATTAAGCAGGTCTATACAAGTTATGTCTTGGCAATTTGTGCATAAAAAATGAGAGTGATGATTATCTTGTTTTTTTTCATAATAGGTAATTCCATTTTGTAGAGTTAACGTGTGAATTGTTTTTGTTCTTAATAATTTGTTTATTATTCTATAGAGGGTTGATTTATTAAATTGTAATCCCGCAGAGGTTAGGCTAGATAAAAGGTGGTTATATGTAATAGGGTGGGTTTGAGTATTAAAGATAGATAATACTTTTTCAGATATTGCAGTTGTTCGTTTAAATGTCATGGCGAGTATATTAGACTTAATTGAGATTTATTGCAACTCAATTGCAATAACCAATATTAAAGAGTAAGTTAAAGTATTAGGGGTATTGCTAGAGTAAGGTAATGATTAGTCATCGTTTTGGTTAATGATGTGTATGTTAAAAAAATATATGCCCTGCTATGTTCCTAATGCAAGGTTTTAGTTTTTTATTGGTATCGTTAAATTTGGACCAATTAAAAAGAATTTATATGCGTAGGCATGTCATAGGGATCTGCATTTTCAATTAGAGTAATAGAGCCTGATGTGTGCTGGATAAATATATGACAAAGTCCTGTTTTTATAGAAGATAGGTTTTGTTGTGATAAGATTTCTTCTGGTATTAAATGTGAGCCTTTTGGTTATCCAGTTTATGTTTATTTGTGTTTGATTGATAATCATTCTA
>CAXBWG010000076.1:0-7161 GCA_963979105.1 uncultured bacterium
TTAAACCACGAATAACATGAAGCGCATTTTGAATTAACACATTATGCACTTGAACTTCTTGGCGAGTTGTAAAATGAACTTCTCCCCCTCCATAAACATCACCTAATTCGGCTACTTTTTTAAGTTGTGTTGGTGTAATACCACCAGCTGCACACCGAATTCTAATCATATATGTATGTTCTTGGCGTTGTTCATAAACACCGTGCGCTACTCTAATAGCTTTAAATTTTACAGGGTTAATGTGCCCTAATGTGTAATCTTTAACATCTAGTTCAAACTTATCTTGTTCTGCAAATAATGTTGCTGGACTTTCATAAAATTTCATACGTGCACCTCTTTTGATATAATTATGTCTACTTTATAAATTTCTATTTCATTGTCTGTTGGTTTAATTACTTTAAACCCATTTAACACAGGCGTTTTAGCAGCCAAAGACACAATTAAATAAACCGGATTCGGATCGTTAAATAATTTAATATCTTCTTCAGATAATCTAGCTGGTGATTCTGGGTGACTATGATACACAGCTAATAACTCTAATTTATTTTGTCTTGCGTCTTTTACAACTTTAAATTGTTCTTTTGGGTCAAAACTAAAATGTTCAGGACTATTATCTATATTTGTCATTGGGAAAAACGTTGTAATAGTAGACCCAGTTCCGGCTAAATATCCACACGACTCTATTGGAGTTATACTTTGTGAATGCTCAAAGAGTTGAGTCTGAATAGATTCTGGAATTGTTAATTTAAATATTTTCATTGTTTTAGCTCACAGGCAGCCTGATCGAAATCGACTAGTTTATCGATTTTTAATTTTTCAGGACGCGGCTTAACCTTTACCGTTCTAAAATTCATTTTTAGCGCATCAAAAATTAATAACCTATTGGTTAATAGCTCGCCTTTTCCAATAATATATTTTAAGGCCTCAGCTGCCTGAATTGTTCCCAGCATTCCCGCAATAGCTCCAAATACGCCCGCCTGAGAACACGTTGGTACAGCATTTGGTGGTGGTGGAGAATCAAATACACATCTGTAAGATGCAGACCCAGGAACATAGGTCATGGATTGGCCATCAAAACGTAAAATACCGCCATGCGAAAATGGTTTTTTTGCTTTTACACACGCATCGTTAATTAAAAATTTTGCTGGAAAATTATCTGTTCCATCTATTATAAAATCATAATCTTTAATAATATCTAGTGCGTTACTTGCACGAAATAAATCATGAATTGCATTTACTTTAACATCTGGGTTAATTTGTTCAATTTTTTCTTTTGCAGATATCACTTTTGGTTTATTCACATCTGGCGTAAAATGAATTACTTGTCGTTGCAAATTAGACAGATCTACCACATCGCCATCTATAATTCCTAATGTTCCAACACCTGCGGCTGCTAAATACAAAGCAGCAGGGGCACCGAGTCCACCTGTTCCAATAATTAATACTTTTGCATTTAATATTTTTTCTTGGCCAACACCACCCACATCTTGCAAAATAATATGGCGAGAATAACGTTCGATTTGGTCTTCTGTTAAATTCATTTTAATTCCTCCAATGCGTTGCTAAAATCAGCAACAATGTCTTCGCTATGTTCAAGCCCTACAGATACTCGAACTAAATCATCATAGACACCAGCCTCTTCTCGTTGCTGGTTTGTAAGATTTCTATAAATTGTAGTTGCAGGATACACAACTAACGTTTTAGCATCACCAAGATTTACAAGAGTTTTTGCTAATTTTAACGTATCAATAAACTTAAAGACCCGCTCTTTAGAGCCTAATCTCAGTGTTAACATTCCGCCAAATCCGGTTTCAAATTGTGTTTTTGCAACACTATGCTGCTTATGTGCTTGTAAGCCAGGATAATTAACATTTTCAACCTTATTATGAGTCTCTAAATATTGAGCTAACTTAAGTGCATTTTCACAATGAGCTTTCATTCGCAATACCAATGTATCTATCCCTAATGAGGTTAAAAATGCATTAAATGGAGATTGGCATGAGCCTGCATTGGACCTAACTTTTCGAACAGATGCTAAAAATGCTAATTTACCGTAATCTTTTAAACTTTGAATTTGAGTAGATGAAAACTCTTTCCAATCTGTAAGGCCCGTATCCACTATGGCACCCCCAATAGTAGATCCACCGCCAGCAACATATTTGGTAGTAGAATACAAAACCACATGAACTCCTAATTTTTTTGCAGGTAACAAATAGGGCGTTGTAAATGTTGAATCTACAACTAAAACAGCGTTATGTGCCGTAGCTAGAGAAGCTAACTCTTTTAAATTTGGAACATCTAATTTAGGATTCCCAATAGATTCCACAAAAAACAACTTAGTTTTAGCCGTAATTGCAGCTTTAAATTCGTCTATAGATGTTGGATCTACAAAACTAACCTGAATTCCACAATTGTTAATATAATCTTTAAATAAATAATAGCTGGCACCAAACAAACTTTTTCCAACTATAATATGATCTCCCGCTTTAGCTAAAGCTAAAACAGTCGTTGTAATTGCTGCCATCCCAGACGAAACAACAACAGCTCCCAATCCCGAGTCCATAGCCGTTAATCGTTTTTCTAAACTCTCTATAGTTGGGTTTGTATTTCGTGAATAAAAATGGCCATAGGTTTTTCCCTGAAACACATCTTCTAAGGCTTGCATTGACTCATAAGAAAACCCAGCAGATTGATAGATAGGTGTATGTGTAGCACCCGATTGAGCATCTGAGCTTGCTCCTTTATGAATAAATGATGTTTGAGGATGTTGAGAGTTCATTAAAATTAAATACCTCCACCCATAAAATATAAAAATTCTAGTTGGTCGCCTTCTTTAATTAGCGTTGATTCAAATGCATCTCGATCTAAAATTTCGCCATTATATTCAACAGACACCATATCTGGCATTTTAACGTCTTTTATTTTTAATAACTCTGTCACAGATACATCACTTTTTTCTAAGTTAGTATCTTCTCCATTTACTTTTATATTCATTTTTGTTCCTCCTGTGCAAATAATGTTGTTGATAAATACCGTTCTCCAAAATCACATAAAATACAAACAAATGTTTTACCTTTGTTTTCTTTTTTTCTAGCTAATTTTAAAGCTGCGGCTACGTTAGCCCCAGAAGACATTCCACATAACACGCCTTCTTTTTGCGCTAATTTACGTGTTAGCTCAAATGCCTCTTGATTTGACACTTTTACTATATCGTTATAATCGTCAGCCTTTATATTTCCAGGCACAAATCCAGCACCAATTCCTTGAATCATATGGGGGCCTGCAACATCTCCAGATAACACTGCAGAATCTTCAGGTTCAACTGCAATCACATTTATATCTAAATTCTTATCTTTAAAATACCGAGAAATTCCTGCAACAGTTCCCCCAGTTCCAACGCCTGCCACGACAAAATCCACTTCAGAATTAGTATCTTTTACAATTTCTGGAGCAGTTGTATCGTAATGAACTTGCGGATTAGCAGGATTATTAAACTGTTGTGGAATAAAAACATCGCCTATTTCAGCTTTTAAATCTTCTAATTTCTCAATAGCGCCTGTCATACCTAAATGAGCTGGCGTTAATTCTATTTTCGCACCTAGTGCGCTTAACAGCTTCCTACGTTCTAATGTCATAGATTCTGGCATTGTTAAAATTACCTTATAACCTTTTGTTACCGCAACAAAGGCTAATCCAATACCTGTATTACCACTTGTTGCTTCAATAATGGTTGTGTTTGGTTTTAATTTACCATCTCGTTCTGCGGCTTCAATAAGGGCTAAAGCAGTTCTATCTTTCACAGAAGAACACGGGTTCATAAACTCACATTTACCTAAAATTGTTGCGCCCACAGTTTTACTTAAATAAGGTAACTCTATTAACGGGGTATTTCCTATTAAATCTGTTATTTTTTTATATTTTGTCATTTTTCAAATTCCTATTTAAATACTATACGTTAAAACACCGCTTGATTGTACATGATTTTTAATAATATCACTAATAGTTACGTTCAAACTTTCTTTTAAATCGTTATCAATTGTTAACCAAAAACTAGCTAATGCACTACTACCGTTATACCCATTTGAAAATTTAACTGTATTTTCTAAACAATAGGCAATATCAAACACTTTAATTTGTTGTGCAGGCCTTGCTAAAAAATAACCGCCATTAGCACCACGAATACTATCTAGAATACCCTCTTTTCGTAAGGAATTTAGTAACTGCTCTAAATATTTTTTTGGCACTTTGCAAGACTCTGAAAGCTGCTTAATTGTAAAAGCTCCTTTTGCATTATTTAAAGCCAAATTTACAACAACCGCAATTGCATATTTTGTTTTTATCGACACCATAATAACACTAATATATACTATATTGGTATACTTTACAAGAATTATCCAATCATCAGAAAGAAAAAAACAGCTCACAGGCCTATGCTTTAAAAATTTGTAAAGCTCTTTTAAAAAAGTTTACCTAAAGAAACATAGCTATTTACGTCTTTTGAGTAGGATCTAATCCCAAGCTCAAGCACTTTATTATTACCAAACAACCACTTTGCATTAACATTAATATAATCTCTTTTACATCTATGAACAAAAGACACGGCTGCAGAAAAGGGTCTTAAATTAAATAAATTATTATAACTCAACTCAACCTCATAAAGCGGCATCAGCCCAAAATAACCCAAGTCCTTATAGTCTAGACTATTAAAATTTGAAGCAGTTATCCCCCCAGAAGATGTTAACAACATCTTATTTTTAAACGGAACCCCTAACCCAAAGGAAAAATCTGCATCAAAATAAACATTGGTATCTTTAACATAAATAGACTGTTGTATTTTCCATGAATTATTAGCCAAAACCACATTGTAAGGCACCCGATTTAAAATTTCAGCAGTTTGAAATTGAAATTGAAAAGCCCCAAATTCATCTAAACTTAAACTTGGACTAAATAAAGATACCTTTTTGGTCTGCAAACTAAAAAACTCATCTAGATTTCCATAGCTAATAGGCTTATACCAAAGCTGATAACGCTTATCACTAGAGACATATGCTCCGGAAAATCTAGAGATAACAGGCTCAACCGAGTCAAAAGAGTTTATCGTAGGACGCTCAAAGCTAACCCCTTTCTCTAAAAGAGACCTGTAAGCATAAATCCTATTAGATCTAATAACACCGGCATAATCACTAAAATTATGAATTGCATAATTAGATACATACAAAAAACTCTTTAATGAATTATCACTAAACACTTTTTTAGAATGAGGATTAAAAAGAAGAAATTTTACATCTTTTTTTTCCTGATAAGATAATTCATTATATAAATATTCGAAAAAAGAGTTTGACGAAGGTTTAAAATAACGTTCAGTAATCTTCTTATTAGATATCAAATTATTTATAATGTCTGATGGAAGAACCACGAAATCTCCCATTTCGATACTATCTTCAGAAATATTATTTAATAATTTCGCAATAAAGTATGCACAGTTTTTTTCCAAAAAATAATAATCAAAAAAGACTCCTCTTAACTCCATTATATGCAATTGCAATTCATAAATCTGCTTCGATGATAGAGCTAAATTATAAAAATAAAGTTGTCTGTCTTCAGAATAAGTATATTCTTTGATTTTTATATAATATTTATCTCGAACAAATGCACCCTTAAATTTTCCAGACAATCCATTCAAAACATAATTAACCCCATTTGAAGAAGAAGCATCTGCAATAAAATGAACTATATCACTATGATAAAGTCCATATTCTGAATTTAAAATAACAAACAAATGTCCAAACATAGACGCAGGGTTTCCCATATATCTATTTGGAAATGCAATCGTAGCTCTTTTAACATCTTTTTTCACATCAACTATTGGCAAATACTCAATATCATTTTTCTCAGCAATCAACTTATAGCGTAATGGGAATTTTTTTTTGAAATTTTCATCTTGAGAGTTAACCAAAAGCAAAGATTCTAAATATTCTTGTTTAGGATCAAACCTACCATTTTTAGTAACAAAAAAATGATCGCTTTTTGTTAAACTTATATATCCGTTAGCAATTTTTTCATAGTAAAGCAAATCCAACCATGTTTTAGACTCATAAAAACCAAAATTACAAGTTGCACAACACAACAACGCTAGCAAAAGTCTAATAATCATATAAAATCGTGTAATTATAAGAAGAAATCAGCATTTTATTTAACGATTTCATATAAGAAATTGGCCGTGTAGATTTAGTTAAATTTTCGTCACCTACCAATCCAATAGCATCCTCTAAACTTAAATTTGTAGCTAGCATAATATAGGTAGCCAAGCTTAACTGATAAGATTTATCTAGCTCATAAAAATCAGCAATTAAATTATCATAATTAAATAAAGAAAAATAAACTATTTCACGGGCGTTAGAAGATGGAATTTTCTGAATGGAATGAAGCGAATTAGCAAAAAAAAAGAATGCCAGAATTACTACGAAATAGCAACTCCGGCACCGAACCATTTAGATTCTCGTCATTTCAACATAATAGTTTGAAGGAGAATATTGTCTATCTGCTCCAGTTACCCAACTATCTGTAGACGATCCAAACGAAGCACCATAAATAATATTACCCCAAAACAACATATCTCTTTTAGTTGTTAAAACAATCTGAACATCTTGATATCCTTGCTTTTTAAAAGAAAATACCTTTTGATCTTTTGAACGTTTAATTTTAATAGCAAAATTTGAATCTCCAATACTTCCAACTTTCACTCCATTTTCAAAAACGACAACACCTTCAGTATTAGATGTAAAATTTATTGTATCGCCACCACGATAAACCTGCATTAAAGTTGCAAAACCAAATGCCATTGAATTAAGCCCTAACAATAAAGCTAATGTTAATATAATTTTTTTCATAAAACTCTCCTTAAATAATTATTAATAAAACTTTAACAATTAGTTATACCAATTACAACTACTTTTTAAATATACTAATTTAGCTCAAACCCTCTTTTCAGAGTGTCGCAGAGGTAAAGTTCCAGTTGTCGGAGGCGTATTCATTAATGGGTTCCATGCGTAAAAAGGGCCAGAGATAAATGGTTCAAGGTGTCGGAGGTGTATGCGTAAAAGGTGCCAGAGTTAAAAGAGTTCAGAGAAGTTCAGGGGGTCGGAGGCGTATGCGTAAAAG
>CAXBWG010000077.1:0-7137 GCA_963979105.1 uncultured bacterium
TAATAATATAGACGAAATGACAAAAATAGTTGGCGCAACATCTTTATTTTTTATTAGCCTAGAAGGTACCTATAAAGCAATGGGCGAAAACTTTAGAGACCCTGTATGCCCACAATTTACAGACCATTGTTTTACAGGCGAGTATCCAATCGAAGTTGCCGATCAGAAAGCCTATATTTTAGAATCACAAAAAACTATAAAACAATATAACTATTAGCGTAACAGTACACATTTTCCCTTATACGTTTCGCCAGTTTGAATGAGTTTAAGTACATAAATATATAACCCATTATGTAGCGAACCTACAGCTAAACTAACAGTGTTTAAGCCAAGTACACTACTATAGCTTTGCTCTTTTTGTTTAATACCGTCTAACGTGTAAATAGAAATCTCAAATTCCACGCCTGCAGTACTAGCACTAAACTGAAATGAGGCGGTTTGTGTTGTAATCGGGTTAGGCACAACCATAACATTTTCAAGAGGGGTTGTGGGCGTACTCTGGATAGTTAATACCGGCATATTTGTAACAATTTCTCGATTATCTATTACATTAAAATCAGCCATAATACCTGTAATTTTAGGAATGCCGTAACCTAATGTTTGGTTACGGTGGTTGTTTTGTGTAGCGTTTTTAACAAGTAAGTTCATAATATCATCTAAATTCAAGCTTGCATCATAGGCTTTTAGCCTGGCAATAACGCCTGTTAAAATAGCGGTACTTTGTGAGGTGCCTGTAAGTCTAGAATAACTATTATTATGTCCTGCAGAAAATATATTACGACCAGATACAACAAAATCTAGAGCGTCACCATAATTAGAATACGTTTCTTTTTTATTTTCAAGTTCATTAACAGACCCAACCCCAATAACGTGTTTAAAATTAGCCGGATACATAGGGTAATCAACACCAGAATTACCAACAGCAGCAACAACAATAACCCCATTTTCTATGGCATAATTTATAGCACTTGCCAATGTTACTGTTTTTCTATAAAAGCCCCAACTACAATTAATAATATTAGCTCCCATATCAACCGCATATCTAATTGCAGCAGCTGCCTCTAACTGTTTACCTCTACCTAAATAATTAAATACCTTTAACGGCAACAACGTGGCTTTCGGATGAATTCCAGCAATGCCTACGCTATTATGATTTGCAGCAATAATACCTGCAATATGAGTTCCATGCCCATGATCATCTGTCGAGTTATTAGATAATTTATGATTTGTATAAGAAATCCAAGAATAGCCGTTAACATCGTCTACATAACCATTACCGTCGTCATCTTTACCGTTTATGGTTTCGTTTGAATTTACAAAAATAGAATCAGCTAAATCTTCGTGTGCTAAATCTACTCCCGTATCAATAACCGCAACCACAACTTCGCTAGACGGGCTAAAATTCCAAACTTTATATAAATTATTAACAAATAAATAGTTTTGATTTTTTTGTAACGGATCGCGTGATTGTGTAGGTGTAGAATATAGCTTAAGGTCATAGTTGGGTTCTGCAAATTTAACTGTAGGTAATTGATTTAATTTATTACATAATTGCTCAGCAGATAGGTCTGTTTTAATTTCTAATGCTTCAATATAGTCCTGATTTGAGCGCATAAATAGTCCACGTGGTGTTGCCTTAGCCCCTAATGTTACTTTCGTTCTGTTTACAACAGTATAGGCTTTTTTAATGTCTTTAATACTCGATTTAAAAAATAATCCAGGTTGATTATATACAATTACAGACTGCGTTTGAGCAAAACTAAATGAGCTTATAACTAAACTAACAAAACAAATAATTAAACTTTTTTTAAAAATCAATTTCAAATCCGATTTTATGTGAATCACCTAATTTTAAATTACGCCCATAAGAATACGACAGTTTACTAGAATCAATACTTAAACTTAACCCTGTTCTAAATTGGTTTGTATTTCCAATATCAAAACACCCTAAATATAACTCTAAATTAGATGATACCATTATATGCGATCCTAAATTACTCACTGTAGATTCTTCTATTATACTAATATCTGACAAAATCTCGAAATAGTTTACTGGCATATAGCTTAACCCTAGATTTACCTTAACAGGTTTAGTTTCTATTTTATCTGTCGACCAATACAGAGTATAGCCAATATTTTGTAACGAAACCCCTGCTTTAAAGGTAGCTATTTCTTTAATAAAACCTAAATCAAAACTAAATCCATGGGCAGATTGCGTATCTATTTGATTGTATAAATAGATTCCAGATACACCAACATGGGTAGTAGCGTTAAGTTTATAGCTATAACTAGCCCGTGGTTGTAAAGATATCATAGTAAACGATTCTGTTTTATAGCCAATACCACCCGCATCTAGTTGTGTGCTATCTAGGCCATCTACATACATAATAGGCGAACTTAGCGCGATACTAGATTGTTCTGTTAAGGTAGTCCCAATACCAATAAATCCATTATAGATTTGCATTGAATACGTATCGTTAAAATTAAAAATGCTAGAGGTATCTTGGTTAGTGGCAAGCCCTGCTGGGTTTTTGATAGTGGATTCTAATCCCATGTAAGCCGCTGTTGTTGCAAAGCCTTGTGCATAGGATTTAACTAAACCTAAATCTGTATTAGCAACGCTAATAGATACCAAACTTATATAAAATAAAATAACAATAAATCCGTTAAGACTTCTTTTAATCATAGTTCCCCTTCAGTATTACAAAAGTAAATATATAAATTTTTGTAATTTTTTTATCTACGAAATCAGTGATGCCACAATAAAATATGTTTTAAACATTTTTTTTTTAAATTTATAAAAAATAAACAAATTACAAAATCATAAATGTCAAAAAAGAAGCTGATTTTATGCTTAAACCCGCATAATGCAGTAGAAATGATGATAGTGCGTTATTTTGGGAATAAGTGAGCTCAATTAGGTTTAGTATGCTGCAATTTTATGAGTTAAACTGCATTGTTCGGGTTAAATAAGGGAGGTATATATAAAATTAAAAGTATTAATAAAATACTCATATCTTGACCATATTAAAGGTCCATGTCACTGTGATTGTCTAATGACAACAACAAAAATTAACGAAAATTCTATACAACAGTATTTGAGATGTAGGTATTTAGGTGAAAATTTATATGTAGAACCACAATCAGATCCAGAAAAAAATTTAGTAATGCAATTAATTCTTAAGTATCATATAAAATTACCTGTAATTTCAGAGCCTATAACAGTAACAAAAGAAAATTTTAGTCAATTAAAATCTTATTACATCTATACACATGTAACATTTAAATACGATACGTTATCTGCAGCACAAGTCGTAATTCAAAAGAGAGATTCTAAACTTATATTATACGATGTGTCTTGCTCGTATAATCCACAACGAGACGATATTAATAAATTGGCTTTAGTCTATAGTATTTGTAAAAAATTAATGGTGCCTGTAGATAACGTGATTATTTATGTCATTAATAAAACACCTAAACTAAACTCACAACCGTATCATTTTATTCGAGCATGTTCTTTGTTTTCTAGAGTAAAACGAGTATCTAAAAAAGTAATGAATGAATATAGCCTTCATTGTAATGATAGCGCTAAAGCTAAACCAGTGTTTGGAAGCCATTGTTTTAAACCCAAAAAATGTCGTTTATTTGAGTCGTGTTGGAAAAATAGTTCGAGTTGGGAAATTTTTAAATTAACACAATTATCTTTAGATAAAAAAATAACGTATTTTAATCAAGGTATAGTATCGTTTAAGCAATTTCTTGCAACAAACCCAGAATTAACTCCAATACAACGTGTGCAAATTAAGGTAGATTCAACAAAAACTCCTTATATAAATAAAGAAAAATTAAATCAGTTTTTAGCAGCGCTTACACCTAGTTATCATTGTTTAGATATAGAGGTATTACAATTAGCAATTCCATTATTTAAACCCTATAAAACATTTCAAAAATTACCTATTTTATATTCTATTCATACCCATAACCAGGCTTCAGCTAAATCACATCATGCCGATAATTTGTTTATAGCGCATTCTGATTTTCGGTATGAGTTTGCCTGTGAATTAATTCAATATTTAAATCCCCGCAATAAAATTGTGGTGTTTGATTCTACCCTAGAAAAACAAATTCTTACCGAATTAAGTGGTTTGTATCCTAAATTAAGCTCAAAATTAACAGCAATCAAAGACGCCTTTTTAGATTTAGCACCATTATTTGTTAAACATCATATAATATTACCTGGCATGAACGGAAAAGCGTCTTTAAAGGCAGTGTTACCATGTATTAAATCGTCGTTAAGTTATGCAAGTTTAAGTGTGAAAAGCGGATTCGATGTTGTTAAAACCTACAAACATATTGCCTATAATCCAAACCAAGATGGTACAGAAATTTCTAAAAAATTGCGTCAATATTGTGCGCTAGATACACAAGCATTAATAGAAATAATCGACTATTTAAAAACGTTATAATACTAGCCAATTAACTTTGTTTAGTATTATTCAAATTAGTGTATAATTAACTGCATGTCTAAATTTTTTCTAAAAATAATCAGTATTAGTTGTGTTATTGGGTGTGTGTTTTTACAAACAACGGGCTATGCAATAACCAAGCAACAAGTTATTCAGCAGTTTACTTTAAGAGGTGCACTTACCAACCATTATAATCCAATAGAAATAAACGATGCGTATTCAAAAGATGTGTTTAATTTATTTATAAAACGAATAGATCCAAATAAACGCTTTTTGTTAGCAGCAGATATTACACGTTTATCTGTTCATAAATATATGATAGATGACGAAGTTGAAAAAGGTGAATTTAATTTTGTAAGTCAAACATTTTCTGTTTATCAACATCGTATAAACGAGTTGTCACATTATATACCAACATTATTTAAAAAACCGTTTAACTTTACAGCTGATTTAAGTATTCAAACAGATCCAGATAAACGTAAGGAGCTAACTAGTAAAAAAGATCAAAAGTTATATTGGAAAAAGTTAGTTACTTACCAAGTATTAACAGAATATGTAAATTTAAAACAAGCTGCTGTTAGCAAAAACGAAACCATATCGGTTACGTTTAATGCCGAACTAGAAAAAAAGGCACGTATAAAAATTAAAAAAGAATTAGACCAAAGCTTTAAACGCATCAAAGAAGAAACCTACGAAGATTTTCAAAATATTTATTTTGACACATTAATAAATGTGTTCGATACCCATACAAATTATTATCCAGCAGAAAAAAAAGAAGATTTCGATATTAATATTTCAGGTAAGCTAGAAGGTATAGGTGCTGTATTACGTGAAGAAGATGGCTATATAAAAGTAGTTAGAATTGTTCCGGGTAGCGCCTCTTGGCGAGAAGGGCATTTAAAAGCAGAAGATTCTATTTTAAAAGTAGCCCAAGAAAATAGTCCAGACTGGACAACTATAGTGGGTGCACGAGTTAGAGATGCCGTAAAACTAATTCGAGGAAAAAAAGGAACCACCGTTCGGCTGCAAGTAAAGCATCCGACAGGAGAAATAGAAACTATTAATATTATTCGAGATATAGTTGTTATAGAAGAAACCTATGCGAAACATTTAATAATAAAAGATAAACGATTTGGTCATAAAATTGGTTACATTAATTTACCCAAATTTTATCGGGATTTCAAAAATTCAGCTGGCAGAAATACCACAACAGATGTTAGAAATGCAATTGAAGATTTAAATCAATATTCAATAGATGCCATGATTTTAGATTTGCGTAACAACGAAGGAGGCGCACTAATAGATGCCGTTTATACAGCAGGATTATTTATAGATAAAGGGCCCATTGTGCAAGTAAAGGGAAATAAATCAAATAAACGTATTTTAAAAGATGCAGATTCTACAATAAATTACGCGGGACCGCTTGTTATTTTAATAAATAATTATTCGGCATCAGCCTCAGAAATTTTAGCAGCAGCGCTACAAGATTATTCTAGAGCTGTAATTGTAGGTACAGATTCGTTTGGAAAAGGAACAGTACAAACATTTATTAATTTAGATAAACTTAATCCTGCAAAAACAGCGTTATTCAAGCCATTAGGATCTATTAAATTAACCATACAAAAGTTTTATCGAATAAATGGCGGATCTACTCAAGAAAAAGGCGTAAGTCCAGATATTTATTTACCAAGTAAATCGACACATTTAGAAGTAGGCGAGCGCTATTTAGATAATTCGCTACAATGGGATACCATAACCCCGTTAACCTATTCGCAATGGACAACACCTATTAATATTAAAAAGCTCAAACAAAAATCAGCTGAAAGAATTAACGCATCAGACTCTTATAGCTTATTAAAAGATCATATACAGTTTTTAGATACTAAATTAGATAATACAGAAATATCATTAAATATTACAAAATTTGTAGCTGAAAAAGAAACGTCAAATACCGAATCAGAAAAATATACTAAGTCAAAAAATGAATTCGATGATTTAGAGTTAATTGTAAAACAAAAAAATCAGTTAACAGAGGCACAACAAGCAAGTTACGACGATTTTACCAAAGCTCTCAAAAAAGATATCGACCTACACGAAGTGTGTTCCATTATTAACGATATGTTAGATAAATCAAAGAAAGTCGCTAAATTAAATTAATTTCTTTTTTTATAATCTTAAGCTTATAAGCACGTTTTAAGATCGTTAAAACTGGGCACAAATAAGAATAGAGCTAATAATATATTGGTTAAAAAAAGGATAACGAAAAAAATGACCCAATTATTTAATTTAAATTATACGTATTGGCACTCACAAATTAAACTAAATGATACCCACATAAAAGAGGTGTTTCCTAAATTATATAAAGATGGCGTATTTATATTAAAAAAAACACGTAATCATTCTAGTGTTAGCCAATCAAAAAAAATCGCCGTATGTTTTTCTGGTGGCCCAGCACCCGGCGGGCATAGTGTGGTTGCTGCAATTGCCAAACATTGCCAAGCCAATCATAATCTAGTTGGAATTTTAAATGGCCCCAAGGGGTTATTAAACGAATCGTTTGTAAATTTAAAGCTAGCAGATATCGAAACATTTAATCATACGGGCGGATTTCATTTGTTAGGAACAGACAGAACCAAGCTCACAACAACAGCTCAGTTTAATGCCATAAAAG
>CAXBWG010000078.1:0-7128 GCA_963979105.1 uncultured bacterium
ATTGAGGTAAATTCAACAATTTCTGCACTACATCTGAAACAGGTATCTGTCCAATACAGGGCCAAATCAAATCAGTCGGATAAATACAATTCCAATTACAGTTATAACACTCTAGTTTTCTATAAATAGGCACAGGTAAATAGAGTGTTTCTTCATTTGTAAAAGGTCTGCTCAATTTATACGGAATAAATCTGTCAAAATGACCTCCACCTGTTATAACAACCGAGGGAATTTTTAAACAAACTGCTAAATGTGTAAACATTGTTTCATTACTTATGACACAATAAGACATCTTTATAATAGAAAAAAGATCAACTATTGATGTTTTCCCTACCAAATTTATGATTTCAATATCTCCTTTATAATTAGCTATAAAATAATCTGCTAAATGTTGTTCATCAGAAACCCCAACCAAACAAAGTGTTACATCTGAATTAAAAAAAGATACTAACTTTAAAAAAGAATCAACGGCCCAAGATCGTTTTAAATTACTGGCCCCTAATCCCAAAACAACCTGAAACTTTTGCCTAGAAACCTTTTTTATTTCTGAAAAATTCCATATTAAATTAGGTAAAGTTTCGGATACTGGCACTTGAGTAAGCTTTTCAACAAAATCAAAATTTCGCTGAAGTTCCATTTTAAAATCTGAATTAAGTGTAAGAAGTTTTGTATAATAAGAATCCGTAATTAGCCTATCCTTTTCAGAAATATTTGCTAAATCACCATTAACCCCTATTTTATGCTGTGCACGAATATGATTTGTCAAATAATCAGTTTCACTAAAATTTCGAGAATAAATAGGACAAATTAATGTATCATACTTAATCTTTTTCAAATGAAACAACATCTTTAATTTATATAATGTAGATGAATGAAATCTTTTTTTATGAATTGGAATAATAACATCAAAAATATCAAATTGATTAGCAATATCTACACAAAGACTATTACAAACCAAATGAATTTCATAAGAACTATAAAACCTCTTAAGACTATTAAAACAAGCAGACCATATAAGAAAATCACCTATCTCATCTGTTCTTATAAATACTAGTCGTTTTGTTTTTTTCATAATAATATAGTAGCTTTAATATTATCTAAAATCATTTTCTGATAATTTTGAATAGTATAATGTTGGTTATAAATTTCACGAAACCGCAAACCTTCTTCTTGAATCCAAACAACAGATTTTGATGAAAACTCAGTAAGTATACTTAAAAAAGTATCTGGATTTAAAAATGACTCCAGCGGATATTCATGAGAAATATAATCTACCCCACATCGATCACTAATTATTGGAATTAAACCAGCACTCATAGCTGTTAAAACAGCACCTGACATCCCTTCTGAACACGAGGGTAAAATTAAATACGAACATATATTTAAAATTGATTGAAAATGTTTTCCTTTCAAATCAAGCATCCCTATTCCCTTAATATTTGAAAATGTTGTTAATTCATCTTTGTAAAGATCAAAAAAATCATTTTCAGATTTAAAGTCACTACAAACATAAAGATTAAATTGATTATGTTTTGAGAATACATCTAATAACAAATCTAAACCTTTATGAACTTGGCTAGAGCTACTTAAAAATAAAAATGAATTTGATTGTTTTTCGCTAAACTTTGGGTAAGAAAAAAAAGAATTTCCAGAGTTATTTACAGTCATTATAGGAATAGAAAAATTTGAATATGTAGACTTTGTAGTAGTATTCCCGATCAAAAAAATACTATTAAAAGACTCTATAACATCACCCTTAAATTCTAAACAATTTCGCTTTGGTTTTAAATTTGAATTTCTTCGTCGATTAACATCTAAAATACGTTGACGTTCTTGTTGATTTGAAAACTCAGGATTAGAACCTGTTAGGTAAACAATTTTTTTTGAATCATCTTTTACATTCTTTTCATAAAAAGATTTTTTTTTTGGATGAGAATCAATTATTAAATCATAGTGTTTATCAAGATCAAGAGTATTAACAGACTCATCAACAACATCAACATTATACCCAAATTGCTTACAAAATGTTGCAAAAATGTAAGCCTGAACACGATTTTGATGCATATTGTAATTACGCCGAGTTAAAAAAGGCTCCGTTATATAAATAAATAATGCATTCTTTTTATAAGACGTATTAAATACGTTTTCGATATATTGTGAAGAAACTCGTTTAGCCTTTATAAATGCAAAAAAATAATTACAAATCAAATAATAATAAAATAAACAAAACAAATTAAAAAAGTTTTTTAAATTCATATCTAGTTATTTACAAATCGCATTTATAAACTCCGCTTCAAAAAATTTAGCCGTTAAATTAAAATCAAAATTTTCTTTCACAAACTCATGTGCATTTTTACCTAAATATTTACAATAATCAATATCACCAAGCAACCTAGAAAAAGTTTTAATCAAATCTTTAGAGTTTTTTGGATCAACTAGCAACCCTGTTTTATCATGAATTATAGTTTCTAACACCCCTCCTTCTTTAGATCCAACAGTTGGAATGAAATATGAAGCAGCTTCTAAAGGAATTAGACCCAGAGGTTCATCAAAAGGACAAAATACAACAAATTGCCATCGATTATAACAGTCTTTAAGTTGATCATGTGATACAAACCCTAAAAATGAAATCTCACTAACCAAACCTAGAGTGTATACCAACTTTTGCAAATACTCTTTTTCAGCACCCACACCAACTATTTCATAGCTAAATTTTATTGAAGGGTTTTCCTTTTTAAATATAGCAAGAGCCTTAATAATAAAATCAATATTTTTAATTTTTTCTAATCGACTAACTGTTCCAAAACATATCTCCTTTTTCAAATTCAAAACTATATTTTTTTCTAGTAAAACTCCAAAATGCTTAACTTTTGCAGATATCCCATAATATGTTTTTACAGCTTTTGCAGTGAAATGACTATTACATATAATAGATGAAAATAACTTTACAGAACTATTATCTTGTTTTACCAAAAAATCTCGTTTTAGATCATGCCCTTTTTTATAATTATCATACAAATTCCGTGGAGGCTCATGACAACTCCATATAATGGGAGGAAGCTTTAATACTCCAAACTTACCTGCAAAGCCTAACCACAAAGTAGCTGGGAAATTATGAACATTAATTACATCATAATTTAAAACTAAAGATCTCAACCTCCAACCTAAAAATTTTAATGACAATTGCTTTGTATCATTTATATTAATAATTGGAACATCTAAAGTGATAATCTTACATCCTATTTGTCTAAATTGAAAAAGTATATGTTTTGAAACAGAATACGTAATAATATCGACTTGATATCCTTTTGACACATAAAATTGTGCCATTAAATAAATAATTCGTTCAGCTCCTCCAAAAGAAGACAAGTCACCATGAACTATAGCTATAGATTGTAATTTCATACAGATATATAGCTTAACATTTTTTAAGAAAATCTAGAATTTTAATTACAAAATAGCGTTTCTAAAACGATCGAATATCTTCCACCAAACTATCCAACGTCTCAAACTCACCCTTTAACCCAAACGTTTTCGGGTTAACCGCATCAAAAATCATAAACGAGTTTTCCATACAATATTTTTCCCATGGACCAACTTTAATACGAAAAACTACTGTTAAAAAATTAATAAACCATTTCTTTACATGTATCCTAAAAAGAGGCTTCATATTAAATTGTGTATACAACACCTTTAGCGCATCTTTTATAGAAATACATGCATTACCTAAAACATACTCCCTGTATTTTTTAGTATTAAACATAAAATACACACTCATTTTGGCAATATCTGCAGAATGAATAAAATGAAACGCCCCATCAACATGAATAAATCTTAAATATTTTAAATAATTAAACGCCTGCGAAACACCTTTTGTAATATGAGATTTAGGAAATAAATTATTTCCGCCAAACACCATCGTAGGAAACATAACCGTAACTTTATCTTTAATAGGTAATTCTTGAATCATATGATACGCATTATACTTAGACCTAATATAAGAAGACCCAAACGTTTTGGCTTCTTCAACTACCTTATTACCTTTCCCCAAAACAGATGCTGTTGAAAAATAAACAATTTGTTCACAAATTACAGGATCTATCATCATAAAAAACTCTCGTGTTTTTGTAACATTTACTAAATGTGTTTGATCTTCACCCCACCACTCTGTAACCCCATGAATTAAAAAATTCATTTTTTTTATTACAGACTCAAATTTTTCGATTTGTTTAAAATCGCCAACATGGACTGTTATTCGTTTAAAATCTTCAGCTGAAAATTTTAATTTCTCAGGAAATCTAACCAATACATGAATATGCAAATTAGGTTGATTCAAGCATTCTTTTATTAAACAATGCCCAACACATCCAGATGCCCCTGTTATAAACACATGTTTTGTTTGCATATTACTCATTTAAAAATGATATCAAATATCTTCCTATTTCAACAGGAAAATCAATAAATTATTACTAATAATCACCCTATAAAAACAAATTACGTATACTATATATAAAATATAAATTATTTTTTCGCTAAAAATTTTCAGATCACTATTTTTTAAATTTAAAACAAACTTTCAAAACCTCAATAATAAATTTATAATTAATTAAATAATTACCAAATAAAATGAAACAAAAACAATATAGTTTAATTCTATTTTTAATCCTTTTTTTTAATGCAATATATGCTAGCCCATATTCTTCTTTAATAAAAAATTCATCAATAACATTTAGTGTTAAACACTTTTTATTTCTTAAAGCTCAAGGATCATTTGAAGATTTTTCAGGAAAAATAAACTGGGATCCTAACGATTTAAACAAAAGTACTTTTACAGGAACTATAAATGCAAAAAACATTCAAACTGGCTCAAAAAAATATAACTCATTATTATTATCTAACCAATTTTTAAATAGTAAAACATATCCAAAAATAACATTTAAAAGCACCTCTATTAAACATATATCCGATTCGAATTACTCTATTACTGGAATACTTACCTCCAAAGGCATCTCAAAACAAATTACAGAAAAAATAAAATTACACCCAATAAAAACAAATAAAAAATCTCAAATAAATTTAATAACAACACTTCATATTGATCGTAGGGAATTCAAAATCGCTCCTCAATATCCATGGCCTCTTTTAGATAATATAGTAAAAATTCAGTTAAATATCCTTTTAGAAAAATAAATTAATCTAAAAATTCAAACCCTTTAGCTAATTTACCTGCTGAAAATAAATGAGTAGCTTCTGTCCCTTCTAAATAGCCATTTATATATTTCCAACGAAAAGCATTATATATGGCTGAGTCATCTCCACCGTAAATTTTAATAAATTTTTTAGGAAATAACTCATTTCCACAATCAAAAAAAACTTTTTCACCTGAAATTGCTAAAACAGGGCCTGCAACAGTACACATAAAGGGTTTTTTTAAAAAATAACAAACTCCGTTCTGCCCCTTACATTTTTGTGATTTAAAAAACAAATTTCTCTCAGGATTACAATTATTTTGAGTAAAACGCATACCAATCATTCCTGCTTGCGGTAAATTTTGAGAAGCCTCAATAAGCAAATCATAACTATCTTTTGAAAATATAATATCCGGATCTATTGATATTACAGTTTTCGGTAAATTATCTTGTGAAATATATTCTTTAAAGAAAAAATTAGCAGCTAAGGCTTTACCAAAATTAAATGGCAAATCAAATTTAATTATTTTAGGTCCTGAAATAGATCTAAATACATCTTGAACACCAGGTTCTGCATTATTATTTATTAAAACTAACCACGCATTATCTTTCTTTTCAATTATTTTCATTAAATTATCTAAACAATATTTAACAACACTTGGAAGTCTATATAAAACAACAACAATTAAAACAGAATCTTTTAACTTATGTTTTTCAAAAATCATATAAAAAAATATTACACATTATAAATATCAATTAATTTATTATGAAACAATCCATTACTTGAAAAAATTGACCCTTCATAAATATTGAATTCAGATCCATCTACAGCAGTTGCAACACCACCTGCTTCCGTTACAATTAAACCAACTGGCGCAATATCCCAAGGTTGTAATCCAAAATCAATACCAAATTCACCATATCCACAAGCAACCCACATATGCATCATAAAATCACCAATGCCTCGCTGACGCTTTGAATACGATAATAAACGCGTTAATTTCTCAAAATCGCCTCTTGCTTCACGTCCAAATAAACTACCATAAAATGCTTGAGAATCTGTAATATCAGACACCTTAGATACTGAAATCTTAGAATTATTATAAAATGCTCCATTTCCTTTAGATGCTACCCAGCGCTGATTACTAACGCCATTTGAAACTACTGCTGCAACTATAACACCCTCTACTTCTATAGCTAAAAGAGTTCCAATTATAGGAATTTTTCGAATAAAATTACTAGTCCCATCTATTGGGTCAACAATCAATTTGACTCTAGCATTGTCATTTATATTAGAAAACTCCTCTCCTACTATACCAATATCAGGATATTTTTTTAAAAAAGCATCTCGTATCACTTTTTCTATTTCCTGATCTGCTTTAGTTACAGGAGAATTATCGGATTTAAAATCTACTTTTACATCAAGTTGATTAAAATAAAAAAACGCAATCTTATCTGCTTCATTTGCAACTTCAACTAACTCTAACTGCCACTCTTGTGGTGTAATTTTTAAAATATCCACTACGTCTGACCTATTTGATTTCATATTAATCAAGTGTACAAGAAATTAAATTGTTGATCCAGCAAATAAAAACCTTAATCTATTAAATTACCTCCCTATTTAAACTTAAAACTTATTTTCTAACGTTTAAAAAATTCAAATACTGGCTATAATAGTAATGAAGTCTATACTTAAAGGGGAGCTACACAATGAATGACACCACATTAAACAATTTAAAAGCCGAATTAATTAAAAACAATACAATCTCTGCAGCCTATTACTCTCAATTCGATGTAACACGCGGACTACGTAATGCCGATGGTTCTGGAGTGCTAGCTGGTCTTACTCATATCTCTAGTGTTATAGGTTCTAAAAAAAGTGAGAATGGGCTACTTCCAGTAGAAGGTATTTTAAAATATCGTGGTGTATCTTTAGCAG
>CAXBWG010000079.1:0-7107 GCA_963979105.1 uncultured bacterium
AGGATCAATATCTCTACCTCTTAAATTAAGTCGAATAAAATTTACAGATCTATAAGCATTAGCTCCAATAATCTTTGTAAAAAACGTGTTCGCTTCTCGTTTCATTTTTGCACGTGTATATGTAAATGCCCCTGTTAACTCGTCTACTAAATCAGTTACACCCCCTAACAAAAAGCCTTGAATAAACCCTGAAATTTCATTATCGTCCACAACGGTTCGGGCCCAACCGTCTATATCTAATTCTTTTTTTGCTTTAATTCCCTGATTCACAGATGTCGACCAAGAAATTAATTCATCACATAATTGATCTACGCCACTATTTAAATTACTTTGAAACGAGCTTAAGGTTTTAGTAAATTTATTAAATTGTTTATCGGTAGAATTTCGTGTTTTCTCAACCGCATTAATCGTATCCTGATCTCTATACTGATCATGCAAATCTCGTGCCTGATACAACATTGTTTCAAGTGCGCCATTAATAATATGAAACAACAACATAAATTTATTCAAATGAGCACGAATAGAATAAGCATATTTATACAACGCCTGTTCATTTAACGTTACACCTTGTAAAAACCCAATATCTGTAATCCCCTCACTTCCAGAATCTCCTAAAGCTTCTGCATCTATCGTCATTTTTTGTACACTAATATCTACAAATTGGTAAGGTGTTTCAAAATATTTAAATTCTATATCCTGACTTGATTTCCAATCAGAGTTTTTTATTCTACCAACATACTCATCTGCTTCTGTTAAATTCATAATAATGTCATCATCAATAAACTTAAATAATTTAGGCGTACTTTCTTCTAAACTATTTCTCATCTTAATCGCTGCTTGTATTTCAGAATAGCTAGTACTTGTATTGATTTTTTTATTTAGTTCTTCAATAATTAACATATTACGACGAGCAACATTAAGTAAACTTTTTACAGAATCATCACTCGTAACACCTTCCAATGCCCCTGTTCCATACTGAACTGTATATGTTGTAGGAAACAAAGTATCGCTAGATGAATCATAATCACTTGAGCCCGAATCATCAGATAAAGAATTTTGAGCAAAAAACGACTGAGCCCCCATCCCCCACCCAAAAATATTATTACTATCATTAACAACAGCTCCACCATTAAACATATAAAAGTTGTCATCTTTTAAGTACCCACCCGCGTTCGATGCAACAGCGGTATCATTATTATAATAAAACATTGTTTTAAGTCGTTTTAATTGAGCAGACTCTGCTGCACTTTCATCATCGTTAAGATACTCAGACCAATAATATTTCCAATCAACCCCTAAAAGAGTTGGATTTGCCTCGTGATTTAACCCATTTTTTACATCATTATCGGAATCAGAAGTAAGACCTGTCCTGTTAACTTTATACGTTAAATCAAGCCCCTTACCGTCTCCTGTATAATCTACTTTAATAGCTCCCACCAGGGTATTACTATAGTCTCCATTTGCATCATATTCACAAAAATCAAAACCAAGCTCTTCTCGTAATAAAGCATTTTGAGCTTGAGTAATCGTATTAAACTCCATCGCCGCAGCTGATTCTTCAATAATGTCAGTATCTACTAAACGTTGCCAAATAGCATCTACACTAATTTTAATAGAACTATTAGCAGGAAGCGTTGAATAAACAGCTCTATTAAACAACTGATTTGCAATAGATTGCTTCGAAATCCACCCACCACCTAACAACGATTTATAAGGTGCGACATAAAATTGACTTGCCTGATACGTATCGTATTTTGGTTTATATCCATCTATTAACCCTATAAATTCAGAAATATTAGTAATATCTGTGTTCGTAACTCTTTGAAAACCCCCACCAGACGTTGGTGCTTTCCATGTATATCCACCAGCGGCATCTTTATAAACTTTATTAATCTCCCAAGCATCTGCGTTTAGGGCTAGATCGGCGTCTGTAACAACTAAAGCATTATTAAAACCATCTATAAAATTTTGAAAATAGCCCTTATTAGTATCTGCATCAGCATAATCTCCCTGAGTCGAACACAAATTAGAAAAATAACTATACGCTTCATCAAAATTATTATAAGGCGTAGCATAATCATCTCTGTTTAAGTCAACAAATGAATCTAAAATTTGCTGCATATTTTTTACATACGCATCTTTATCAGCATAAGCAGAATTCACTTTCGCATCTAAACGTTTATACGTAGCATCATTTTGTATTAACGTTTGTTTAACTGTAATTGCTTGTTGCAATTCTTGAACTTGAGTATTTCGAGTTAACTCAGCTTGAATCGCATCTTTTTCAGCAGCAGTTAACTCCGCTGAAGACCCTATACTTGTTACGCCCAATCTATAATTTAATTCATTTATATCTGTAAGCTGGCGATACAATGCCCCTTCAAACTGCTTTGGAACCGCTACAGACTGAGACCCCATACGATTAATTTCCATAACCGCATTATTTAACTGCCAAATAAGTTGAGATTTATTGTCCTCCCAAGCACGCTCTAAATCCTCTTTTGTAGCAGATACACTTTCAAAAACATATTCATATAAGGGATTTACGGGACCAGAATCTCCAGTTATATATTTATTAATTCCATACAAACTAGGCTCTTTTAATTGCCAATCAAACAACCCTGGCGTATTTGAAGCCGTTCTAAAATGAGAATCTATAAAACGAAACTTTTTAAACCCTACATCATTAATTTCAAATGCTTCATTATAATTTAATTTTTCAGCAACAATCATATTAGACGAACCTGTTGCATCTAAATAAAAGTCTTCCGCTGCTCCAGATTTATCTTGAATCTTAATTTTAGCTAATGCATGCCCTGCCTCCACACCAGAAGACAGCTCCAATCCTCCAGCCACCATTTTTATATTATCTGCTACATATTGCTTTGAATACCCAAGATAATAATGAAACACATTAGACAACACCGTAGTTAACACCATCGCCAAATCTTCACAATCACCTTTCTTATCTGAAATCGTATCTGCTACAACTTTCCAATTATCTTCTGTTTGGTATTCAGCTTCATACTCAAAATTATTCTGAATATATTTCTGAACAATATGAACTATTTCAACCTGACTCAAATCCGCTGAAATAATATTGTCATCAAATAATGCCTGCACATAATTGGCTACACTATCCTGATGATAATCAAATTTATACGCCTGAGATCTATAATAATATTCGTTATCCGAAACCCCCATCTCAACCAACAAAGACTCTCGTTGAGACTGATACGCCTTGCTATCATCAACATGATTAACTTCTAAACTATCAATTAAACGTGTAATTTGCTCTACATGAGACGAGCTTAATCCAAGCAAAGGATCTGCCGGATTTTGCTTACAGAATTTTAAATACGATATAATATCAGCATCATATTTAGACTCTACTACACCCGACTTCAAATACTTACTTACTGCACCTTTTCTAAACCCATTAATTTCTGAAACAGATTTTAGCGGAACCTCTTCTGAAAAATAATAATCAACAAAATTTAATAACTTCAACTGAGTCTCTAAATCCGCAACAACCTCTACAGCCCCTTCTTGTTGAGCAGTGCTAGACTGTAGCTCATTAAGTTTTTTGTATTCATCAAAAATAATATTAGGATCAAACGACGACTGATTCGCAACCTTATCTGAAAGGCTTTGTAAAAACTGACTTAACTCTCGCGCGTGCGTGTACATTATTTAAATTTTGATCTCCTATATAAAAAACAACGCAATTTATACTCAAAATATTGCATCTATTTTCTCTGTTTAATCCTGCTTATCTTATCGGCTCCAAACAACTCAGAAAAAACAGCTTCAAAAGGAATTTGAGGAACTAGCATTAAATAATGCGTTAATCGTTTTAACCCAATTCTCAATAAACACCCCTTTAATCGATTTAAATAAACCTCATTATCTTCTATTAACTCTTCAACAATTAATGCAATAACCGGGTAATGAGTATCTGCTAAACAGGCAATAACAATTTCAACCTCGTCTAAATCTTCAGATGTTTTTAGTAACTTCAACATAAACACATACACATTAACACTATCTGAAGATGCCATCATTGGAAGCGCCAAAAAACGCGCTCTAGGTAAAACCTTAAAATAATAATTTATAAATGTCTCAACAAGGCTATCCTCACCCATCATAAAAATACTTAATGCGGCAATATAAATGTCATCAGAATATTCATCTGATAACGTTTTTATCAAAAACGAAATATCTTCTTTTTTATAGATATACCCATAATACCCTTTAAAATCTAAATCTGTAATTTCATACAACAACTCGTTAGTCACAATACAATAATATCACATCAGTTTTTTTCGATACAATTTTTAATTTATATTTCCCGTTACTATAAATACAAAAATAAAATAAAAGGAGAAAAAATTATGGCAGCTAGTGTAGATTTCACAACAGCACAAGAAAGGATTGCTCAAGGAGCAGCAGCTGGTGACGAGTACATAGAAAAACTAGAAAGTATTCGAGACGAACTAACGGTAGCAGGAGGATCAACTCTTGGAACTATGGTATCGGCACAGTTAAAAATGACTGAAGTTGAAACTGAATATATGGTTAAAGCAGTTTTACCAAAGAAAGCTTCTGGCACGAACATGCAAGCAGCACAAGACGTTAAGAAAGCTGCCGGTTAACCCCGCAGCTTTACTTAGCTATTTATAAAGGAAATTAGTAATGGCAAGTGATTTTTCAAGAACATATATTGAGTTAGTAAATAACCAAAAAGTCAATATTATCTATGACTTTGCTTATGGCGAATACATAGCAACAGAAGCATTTTTCGCCGAACTATCTCAAGTTCAAACAGATTTATTAACAACAGGAAAAGTTGTATTATCGACAGGGCAAACTGCAGATGCAGAATCCCCTGGCGGGTTAATGGCGATTAACATTTACATGGAAGCCCTAGACTCTCAACGACAATCAATGTCTGGTTTAGCTAAATTAGGGTTAAATGTAGAAAAGCAGCTTTGGAAAAATATTTAAATGAAATATAGTGATTTTCAAGAGCCAAAGCCGCCTAGGATGCCCTTGATGATCACGCCAACTCCAGACAGGATTTCTGATTTATCCAAACTAGACACTAATTTCAACGATGTACTAGCTGACAACATTGATACAAATCAAGAAACAAAAGCAGATACTAAATCATCAAAATCTCAAAAACTAGCAGTAGCACACTCTACATTGCAAACAAGCATTATCCAGCAAGGGATGAAACATATTGAACACGCTAAAATTGCACAAATTGAACAACTAGGCCAAAAAACAAATTCAGAAAGAGTTGGCGAAAAAAACTATATTAATTACGCCGCTGCATTTCAAGCAGGAATTTCCTCATCTACAGCAGATGATATTAAACGTAAAAAAAAGCAATACGAAGAAATCCCTATAGATGAAGAAAAAGACGACGACAATCCCGCTAAAGGGCTATCTTACACTCATAATTTAAGTTTATATAAAAATATCACTGAATTTAATCCCTATAAAAAACAAGACACCGTTAATTACAACTTATTTAAAAACTCACCTATGTTTGATCTTGCTAATAAATCGTTTATGTCTCCATTACGACTATTAGATGAATCTGTATTTACAAACACTAAAGCAAGTATCCAAAATATAGAAAAAAGCACGCCTAAAATAACAGGATTATCAGATATTTATAAAGACAACGATGTTACAGAAATTGATATAAATTCTAATTATCACAATATAGAAAATGTAAAAAATAATGATAATTATATATGGACTGAATGGGAAGACTCATCGACATTTCATTATTTAATAAACAGATATAACGACATTCAAAAATATTCAAACCTAATACGTCAATTTGGAGGCAACTTTAAAGATCAACACGTTCATTTAAATAGAATAAAAACTCTTGAAGAAGATATTTCAAAACAAAACACAGCACTCACAACTATAGTTGATGAAATGAATAGCTTATTAAAAAAAATGATTTCCGAAATAAACACAAATTCAACACTAATGTCAGATCCTAGAGAACTTGAAAAGTTTAAATTAAGTTTAGATTCAATGGAAGAAATGATAAGTTTAATTGAACCAAAACTAAGTTTATTACCACCCTCACAAACAAGTGAAATGTATTTTTACTACAATCAAATAAAAACTCAAACACAAAACACAAATCTAAAAAAACATGAATTAGATGAATATTTTAAAAACAAAAGCACAAAACAAGCACAAAACTGGTGGGAAACGATTGGAAAAAACATTGAACAAGAAGGAATGCTTATTCCATTTGCACTTATGGCAGAATCAGCACATTCAATTTACAAAGATTCAAAACTAACCTTAAATGAAGATGAAAATTCATTTGAAAACAAGCTTATAAACGGATACAGCTCTCAATTAAACTCCAGTATATTTAAATCCAAGCAACCCAATAATGCAATTATCACGCCGAAAGATCTAATGATTGAAAACATTGATTATGGAAGATCGGTATATAATAAATTAGTAAATCTAAAAATAATAAATAAAACCGGAACAATCTCTAATTTTGATCCCAATAAATTAACAATAGATTTAAAGTTAGATTCCGATGAAGAAAATAATAGAATACGACGAATTTTAAAGAAAAAAATAAAAGGCGACACAACATTTGATTATTATGATGCCAAACAAATTAACAATAATGACAGAGAAGATATATTAATTATAGATCCACAAGGAAACAAACAAGACTTAAACACTATTTTTAATCCTCTTAAAGGAACCTCTAATAAAGAAAAATATTCAAACGCACTAAAAAAATATAATATTTTATTTGATATGTTCCAAGAAATGACTAACAACAAAGACTCTCTAGGCAATAAATTAACATATAACTATGAAGCAAAAAACAACAAAATCCATGTACCTGTATACCCTAATTCAGAATGGGTTCAACATAACCCTAAAATACCAATATTAAATACCAAAACAGAAGAAATAGAATTTATTTCTGGATGGGAAAAAATAGAAAATGCGCCACTAGTTATGGAATTTAATACATTAGAAAAAGCAGATAATTTTTTTAATAAAATATTAGAAGCAATACTTCAACTAGAGCCTATG
>CAXBWG010000080.1:0-7106 GCA_963979105.1 uncultured bacterium
CGTATTGCACGTGGATTTGTTTTTTCTGGACCAATGCCTCAAGCTATGATAAATACACAAGCTAGAACTGCAGAAGATAACTCAAAATCAGTGGTAGAATCTAATACTTTTGTGAATTCGGGTAATGATAGTGCTCAGAATTTAACTAAATCGGCGGCTACTGCTGATGCTCAACGAGTATTACTTCCTACTGTTGGACTTGATTATATTGAAGGCTTACAGGGAACTGAAAGTTCGGCTAAAACGTTACCTAAACATGATATGGTTGAGCAATTTGTGCAAGGTGTTGAATCTGGCATGGTAGATATTCAAAAAAATCTGTTAAAAGGAAACATTTCTGAAAAACGACGTGTTGCGTTACAAAAAAACTTAGGAGGACTTAGTCAGGATTTACAATCGAGGTTAAATACTAAACTAGGAGCGCCTGATCGTAAAGTTAGTGATTATACTTATGATGAGTTAGAAGCTCATTTAGATACTTATGATGAGAACATAGCAACGCAAGAAGAGGATTTGAAATCTAAACAGGAAGAATTAGAAAATCTTAATTCGGGTTCGATTAATATTTTTACTTTATTTACTAATAAGCCTACTTTGGAAAAACAAATAGGTGTTCTAGAAAAAAAAATCGATGATTTAAGATCTACTAGATCGTTAGTTTCGTTATATGTAACAACAAAAAATACAGTACAAATTTCGGATGCTTTTGTAAAAGAACAAGTAAAAGATCAGTTTGCAGATAAAACAATTGAAGACATTATTTCAGATCTTATGGGAGATACTAAACTTCCAAAACAAATGAAAACTGCTCTTGAGGGGATACAAAAAAGTCTTCAGTTAAATCAGAAAATAGCTGAGTTAGGGCAGTCTTTAGATAAGGATAAAGCTAATGGAGCAGATGTATCACGTGGACAAGAATTTGTAGCAACTGTTAGCACAGGTCCTGCTTCGCCAGAACAAGCAAGAGCCTTAGGAGAAGTTGTTCTAAGGACGGATGGGGGTTTTGTTCGCGTAGGCGCTCTTAATTTAGGTGCGATGGCTGTTCCTGGGCCACTTGATACTGGTGGGTTAGAGAAAAAGCCTGCATTAAGCTCTAAATCTAGACAGTTAATTCAAGAAATTTTAAATTTATATAGTAATGGAATAGAAGTTTCTATTTCTAATACAAAAGCTGCTTTAAATTCTACTCCGGGATTAGATCAGCGTCAGCGTATACAAGTAGAAGAACTGTTACGACGGTGTGAATCTTCTATTTCGAGTCCAACACAAAAATTAAAAGACTCACAAAATACAGCTAGGCATTTAATTACATCAGTTGCGCTTGGAAAATCTACTCCTGATTCAGATTTTCAGGATGCAATTAAAAATAGTAGAAATTTATTAACAGAGGCTTTAGAAAAGTTACAACCAAAAGCTGAGGACCCTGACGAAACTGAGTTGTTAAACACCATTAAAACGTATGTGGAAAAGGATATAATAGATCTCGCAAAGGATAGTCGATATCTCGCTCAGTTTAAAGTTTCAACTTTAAACTATTTTAAATCATTAGAGAAATTTCAAAAGTTATATCCTCAAAAAGCGTATTTATTAAATAAACATTTACGACAATTGGGAATTATGAAGACTCAATTGGGAGTTATGACGACTCAATTAAGTCCTTCAGTTGATGAGTATTTAAAATCACAAGTTGTGTTTCAACGTTTGAGAATTGCAGATACTAATCAAGAAATTAATGAGATTATAGACCAGTTTCAAAAGACACCAAAATTACTAGAAACATTTAAAGACTCATTAAGTGTTTCAAAGTTAAAACAAAATAATGAACCTGCTGATAAATTTGCAATAAATGAACGTATCGGTGTTTTAAATAAATTGTTAAGTGTGGCTAAAACAAACCCATCGCTTGATGGTGACAGCTTTAAAACGTTGTTTAAACCTATTTTAAATGAAAGTTTAGAATTAATTGTAAATTCTACTGAAACTATAACTAATTCTACGTTAAATTCGCTATTTAATAATTTAAAGACGTTATTATCTGATAATTTTAAAAAATATGATACGTTAATTGATGTTTTTAAATCACCAAGCTTGGATGATTTTAATAAAATGTTTGTAGATGTTAACACAGAGCTTAAAAAAGATCCTAAAAACCTTTCCATAGATTCTAAAATATTAGATGATTTGACAAACGTTTGGCATGCGTTTCATGATGATTTTTCAGATGAAGATTTTGTTGCTGATACTGATTCAGATGTAAAAAAAGATAAAGATAAATTAGCATTAAAAAAATCTGACAAATTAGATAAAAAATCACTAGGTAAAAAAGGGGAGTCAGGAGAATCAGGTGTAACTACGATAGAAGATAAGTTAGAACATTTATCTTATTTTAATGAGTTATTATCTGTTGATTTATTTAAAGGCTTTAAGTTAGATGATTATACTGATGATGAAACCACTCAGTTGTTTATTACAACTAATATTGAAAACTTAACAGATGGCTTATCTGAAATTGATAAAAAAGCTGTTGAAGAAATAAGTAATCTTGCATTTTCTTTATTTGCGAATTCTACTCGAATAGATGAACATGGAGATCCTAATTTTAAAACGCCTGAGTTTAAAAACGAATTAGAGCGCTTAAATACTTTAATTTCAGAACTTCCTGCTGGAAAAAGGTCTGAAATTAAAAAAGCAGTGAGAAATCAATTAATCCAAGATCATCCAAGTATAGACGTTTTAAAAACAGAAACATCTTCTACTTATTTACGTGCAGTTAGACAAAATAATGCAACTAAGTATGCAAAAAATATGTTGCAATATTCTAAATTGCCTAATGTATTAAAATTTATGAAAAATGAATCTGAAAGGCAAACTAAAGATGATGTGAATTTGGCACCATTAGTTGCTCGAGATTATGATATGTATTTAGATTCAGATAAAAAAGAGTCTTTAAAAGCAATTGCATCTTTTTCTATTAATACTAAAGGTCAAAAGGATGTTACTTTATTAAAAAAACAAGCTGATATGTTTGATGCCTTTTTTACAAGCTTTGTTGAAAAAGAAGACCAGGTAAATGCAATTAAACAATCTAAACAAGATAAAGTTGCCCAGGTAAATGCAATTGAACATTTATATAAACAAGATAAAGTTGCCTTTGAAGCTAATTTAAAAGGGTTACCAAACGATGTGTTTGTTCAGAAAATATTTTCTCGAATTTTAGAAACGCCTAGCTCGTTTTTAAGTTATTCTGATCGCTCAGATTTATTGAAAAGTTTAATTCAAGTAAGACAAGAAATTAAAGCTAAACCTATAGATAGTTGTGGAAAAATTGAATCAGCGGCTAACGAAATTTTAAATCGCGTTCAAGAAGGTAAACCTGTTACAACTCAAATTGCAGCAATTGCTATAGAGTTAAGCGCCTTAAACCAGTTACATAATATTGAGTCTTATGATAACGGTAGTTTGAAAGACTTATTTAGGAAAGCGGTTGTTGTTCCAACCACTTATTCTCAAGGGGTTCAATTAACTGAACAATTTAAATTAATAAATAAACTTTCTGAAATTAATCTTTTATCTAAAGATGCTAAAGATAAGTTACAAAATAAGGTTTTAGCTAAGTTAACAGAGGCCTTAACCTTATTAGCAGTATCAGGATCTGGGGGTATGGATACAGATTTTGCAAAAGGTGTATTAGATACTGTTGTTTTAAATGCTAATGATAAACAAGTAGAGACCTTAAAAAATGCTCGAAATAAAATGATTGCATCGCTGTCACCTTCTGCTCAGCGGTTAGCTAGTTTGGGTGTAACAGATGATACTGCGTTAACTACAGTTAATTTAGACTCAAATAAACTTATATTTATAGAAGGTAGAGAAGAAAGAAATGATTTAAATAGACACTTGTTAGACACTCAAGGTTTTACTGGTGATGTAAAAGAAGATGTTATTGCTAAAAGTAAATCTTATTTTGACGAAATACAAACTACATCAAAGCAAGAGCATATAAAAAATGTAAATTTATTAATGTGTAAGACATTAGGTAAAGGGAATATTAATGATGTTGTTAAATTTCTTACAAAGAATACTAAGACTCCTCAAGAAAAAGTTAACATAGTTAACATGTTAGCTACAATATCTGCATTTGGAAAACATGGAAAAGAGTTTTTTAATTCTGTTTATAAACGATTAAATCAAGCAGAGAAAAAAGAGGTGTTTGAGTTACTGTCTTCTAAAGAACTTTCTGATGGTACTAAAAAACCACCTGTTCCAAATAAATTACCTGTACCATTACAACAAATAATTGCAGATAATACGCAGTTACATCGAGAGTTTTCGTTATATGTTAAATCTCATCCTAGTAACTCTAATTTACAATCTATTTTATTAATGATTGATTATGATTCTAGATTTGTTGATTCTTGTAAAAATGAAGTGTTAGAAAACTTAGTTGAAGAGCTTATTGATAAAAATGAAACAGGGAAATTATATACGTTTGATGTAAGCCAGAAAACTATCGATACGGTGTGTAGGTTTGCTAGAAATTTTCAAATTGGAAGTTTAGCATTAGATTCAGTTGATCTAGCTAATTTAGAAAATGTGTCATCTATTGAGATTTCTAATAAGGTTATCGAAAATAATAAAAAACGACGTTCAAATAATATTAAATTAAAATTTTTAGGGGCTTTAGTTAAACAAGCGACTTCTATAGATAAAAAATTGGGAGTTTTTAATGAATTTTTTGGTCTACAACATGGTTTGAATACAGATTTTAATAACCCAAATCCTAAGTTTAAGTATATTTTTGAACAATCTAGCTTTTTACAAACTGATGCTCGTGAAAAGCAACAACTAAAAGATGCGTTTTTAAATGCTGAATTTAAAGATAAAAAACATGGAGAATATTTTAAAGAATTTAAATACCAAATTTCAGTTCAAGATGCGTTACCTAAAAATTTAATGAAAACAGTAGAAAGTTATAAAACACATTTTGATGCTGAAATAGTAAGTTTGAAAAATTCTCAAGGTATAGAAAAAATGAGAATTTTATTGAACTTAAAATCTCAGATGGGTTTATATACTGAAAAAGAATTGAAGCAAATAGAAGCTGAGAGCAATATTTTTGACATTGAAAAAGGTGATGACCTTAAAATACATGAATCTGTGAAGTTAAACTCTGATAGCTTTAAACCTGATGATGATGCTTTTATAAAACTTAAATTTTTATATCAATTAAATTTTAAAAATTCAGTTGATGATTTTTCTAATTATAAAGATAAAATTAAAAAAATTATTGCATCTAAATCTACGTCTGCTGCGGAGCTAAATTTAAAGGCGGAATTAACTAAACGGATTAATAACGTTGAAATAAAAGATTTATATAAAAACTATACACTAAATGATGAGTATTTTGGTCCGGCTAACTTTCATACTATGTTGGGTTCAGATGTTGCTATTGATCAAACAATAGAGGTTTTATCTAAGATAGAGTTTAAATCAAGTGATCCAATTCCTGACGAAAAGTTAGTTAACTTTTTAATGCAAAAAGTTTCATCTAATATTTCAGCTAGTGGGATTTCTTTAATTGATGTTTTAGCATTACATGATAAAAGCGATTCACAAAATAAAAAAGTAACGCAATTATTTAAACGTTTAGATAAGTTTATTTCAGCTCAATCAAAAAAAATAGATGACTCTAATAAAGATGTTTTAGTTAATCTAACTAATTGGATGATTAAGCATGAGCCTATGTTTAAGTTACACACAAATCATGATGACAGTGTAATAAATTTATATATTTGTCGTGTTTTTGATGAGAATTGTGCAGAAATGAAATCGATGTTTGATTTTGATACGACACTAGATTTAGTTGCAAAAAGACGAATTTTTGAAGCTCATATTAATACAGCTAGACCAACATTTAATTCATTAAAAGATCATATGAAATATATGAAACAAGCTTTAAAATCTTATAAAAATACAGCTACTCGAAATAAAAAGTCTGGGCGCGCATTTATTCCTCATTCAAAACCTAATATGGATTTATTATGTGAGTGTATTAAATTGTTTACAGATAAGTTTTCAACTTTAGATCAACATTATACTAAAAATGAGTTTATAAATCCGTTTACAGATGTAATAGAACAAGACTTAATTCATAATAATGGAAAACTTTTAAAGAAGTTAACAACAGATGAAGAGTTCTATCCAGATATAGCAACTAATAAAATTTTAAATATTATGTCTAGTTCTGTGTTCATAAGTTTAACTCGTGTTAGTAAAGATTCAGCGAAACAGGGTTTAATGCATTTAGCCAGAAGTATAGCTATTGGTAAACCTCAAGAAAAACCAGAAGTTACTAATAGTAGAGTTGCAAACTTTAATAAATTTTATGAAGGTGTTATTGATATTTGCGCTTCAAAAGAAGGAGCATTATCATCATCTGCCTATGCTCGGCCAATGACAATCGCAGATATTAACGATTTACGGTCTGTGTTTTTAGAATCTAAACCTGACTCTAAAATTATCACATTAGATTTTTTGAGAAATAGAGTGATTTCTGAATTGCAGAAAAATCAACCTAATTTTAATATCAAAACGTTTAATGAAGATTATATTCATCAAATTTATCGTCATTGTCAAAAAGAAGGGTTTATATCTGTAGATGGACGCCTAACAGCGAAATTTGATAAACTTCCATCTCAAGATGCTTTTACACCATTATTTAAACCAAAATATAAACAAAATGGTTTAATTGGTACTGTGTTTAATGTTATGAATACGTGTAAAAATGATGACGTTGGAAAAATTCCAGGGGGTACTACAAGATTTGATGGGCATCTTGATGAAACTAATAGAGTTATTAAATCTCCGTTTCAATTATTGTTAGATTTACAGGTTCAAGCTGGAGTTCCTGCTGAAAAATTATTTTCTGATGATACAAAAGATAAACTTGATACATTAACTAAAATTAAAGTTGATATGGATGAGTTAAAGAAAAATAAAGTTGACCCAGATAATTTTGTAGACGAGTTTTGCAGACAATTAATGAATAAAGGTGTAATAGATAATGAAGGCTTTTTGTTAAAAGCGTATCAAGCAAAATTTTCTTC
>CAXBWG010000081.1:0-7009 GCA_963979105.1 uncultured bacterium
GAAATGCTTCCAATAAGATTGTTGCCCGTTGTACTTTATCTTTAAATGTCATCATTAGTTATAATCCGTGTTTATATCTATATAGCCTTTTGTTAGGTCACAACCCCATGCCGTAGCATTAGCGTTACCTATAGCACAATCGATAATAATAAAAATCGTCGATTTTGCCAATTCTTTTTTTAAATCAGTGCGATCAAAATTTACAGGACTCCCTTTTGAAAAAATTGTAAAGTCTCCTATTTTAATCGATACTTTTTCAGGGTTTAATTTTATAGAGGTATCTTTTCCAATCGCCATTACAATTCTGCCCCAGTTTGGATCTTCTCCATGAATAGCCGTTTTAACTAACGGTGAATCTATTACTAATTTTGCCATTTTCTGTGCCATTTGTACACTTACTGCATTAACTACATCTACTTGAATTAGTTTAGTTGCCCCTTCACCATCTTTAACAATTTGCTTTGCTAAATCAATGGCAGCTATGTTTAATGCGTCTTGAAAACTATCTAGACTTAACTTATCTGTTGAGCTTATTTTGTATTGGCCTGTTGCAAAACAAAGTAACATATCATTGGTAGATGTGTCGGTGTCTACACTTACCATATTGTAAGACACCTTTACAGCCGCATTTAAACCCCGTTGTAAGACATCTTGGGGTAAACTTGCATTGGTAACCAAAAACCCCAATGTAGTCGCCATATTTGGGGCTATCATGCCAGATCCTTTTGTTATGCCAGCTATAGAAATTGTTTTTTTACCTACCTTTTTTTCAATAAACGTAGTTTTAGAAACTAAATCAGTTGTTAAAATGGCACGAGAAACAGCCTCTGCATTTTTTGGGTTTTGTTTAGATAACAACTCAGTTAAACCCTGTTCAACTTTTTTCATAGGCAATTTTTTACCAATAATACCAGTAGATGCAACGCCTACTTGGCTAGAATGTATATTTAATTTTGAAGCAACATTTTTAGCTATTGTTTTGGTATCTAGTTGTCCTTGTTTACCCGTAACTGCATTTGCATTTCCTGAATTAATTACGATTGCTTTAAGTATGTTATGCTTTATACATCGTTTAGTGTAACTTACAGAAGATGCACTAAATTTATGTTGGGTAAATACACCGGCACAAGACACTGCATTGGGTACATGTATATAGGCCAAATCTAAACCGTCTGCTTTTATACCAGCCGCAACAGCATTTGCATAGACCCCTTCTAAATCTGTTAGTGTATGTTTCATATAATTAAATTCGTTCTGCGATTTTAGGAATACCCATTTCTTGATCTAAGTTAAACATAATATTTAAACATTGAATTGCATTTCCAGCAGATCCTTTAATTAGATTATCGATTGCTGAAAAAATTACAAATTGATTATTCTCTACTTGAGTAATCGATAGTTCACACATATTAGATCTTACAACAGCTTTTGTAGATGGCATTATATTGTTTTCTTTTATAGAAATAAACGGTTGGTTTTTATAACTATTTTTATATAAATTAACAATGTCTGATTTAGATATGTGTTTATTGCATGTCACATAACAAGACGCTAAAATACCACGTTGCATAGGTACTAAATGTGGAGAAAATAAAACATTAAGCCCACATTCTTGTTTAATTTCTACACCATGACGATGCTTATTTGTTTTATAAGCTCTAACTTGCTCGTTTACCTCACAATACAATAACGACTCATCTAGCGTTTTACCAGCGCCAGAAACACCGGTTTTAGCATCTATAATCACATTTGCAACACCCTCGTTAGAGGTTAGTGGAAATAAAGCTAAAATACTTGCAATTGCAAAACATCCTGGGTTTGCAATATAAGATGCCTGTTTAATGGCATGAAAATGGATTTCAGGAACACCATAAACAAATTTAGATATTAAGTTTTTACATGAATGTTCTTGATTATAAGTAGCATTATAGGTTTCAGAGCTATTTAATCTAAAATCTGCAGACAAATCTATTACTTTGTAAGAATGTACACAAATAGCACTCATTATGGGATGCGCTTGTGTATGAGGCACAGCTAAAATTAAACATTCTATATCATAAGACTGTGTTGGATTAAATTGTTCAAATGTACATGGAATATCTGGCTTATTATTAAAATAATCTGCAGTAGAACTATTGGCTAAACGATTAGCAAATACATGTGCGATAGTAACTTGAGGATGTGCTGAAAGCAACCGAACACATTCTTGACCTGTGTACCCGGATGCGCCTACTATACCAACACGAATCATTTAGTCTTTTTTGTCTTCTTTCACTTTTAAACGGTTCGCTTTTGCACCAACTCTATCACGTAAATAATATAATTTAGCACGACGTACTTTAGCTCGTTTAATAACGTCTACTTTTGGAACTAACGGCGAATGCAATAAAAATGTTTTTTCTACACCAACACCATCTATAATTTTTCGAACTGTAAACGATTTACGCGACAACGACCCTTTTAACTTAATAACTGTTCCCTGAAACCGTTGAGTTCGTTGCTTTTTTCCTTCCATAATAACTTTATGTACAACGACTGTATCTCCAACTTGTATATCTGCTACAGAGTCTTTTACTTGTGATTCTTCAAATTTATTAATTAGTGGATGTGTCATTTTTCTACCGCCATTTCTTTTATTATTTCTGTTATTATTTCTTTTTTAATTTTAGTTATGTTGTTTATACCCAATAAATCAGGTCGAAAAAACAATGTATTTTTTAACGCTTGTTTTAATTTATGTTTTTCAATTAAACCATGATTACCAGACCTATAAACGCTTGGTACAGTATTATTATTTACTGTAACAGGTTGAGTATAGTGTGGAGCCTCTAAAAGTGGAATAAAATGAGTATCGTCTTCGATACACTCATTATTACCCAAAACTCCAGGTACTTTACGAATTAGTGATTCAGCAATTACTGCTGCTGCACAATCTCCGCTGTTTACTATATAATCACCTATAGAAACACGTTTTATAGGTAATAAATCAAAGATCCTTTCATCGATGCCTTCGTAGTAACCTGAAATAAGAATTATGTTTTGAGTTGACTCAAATAATTCATTACACACGCGTTGTGTATATACAGGCCCTTTAGGACACGTATATATTATAGCCATGTTTTGATAATCTTCAATACTTGTTATCGCATTATATACAACATCGGCACGTAGTAGCATTCCTTTTTTTTGTGAAAAAGGGTAATCGTCTACTTTTTTATGCTTACCAGCTGCAAAATCACGTAAATTATGTGTATGAAATTTAAATAATTTCTTATCATAACCTCGTTTAATAAGACCCTTTAAAACAAAATTTAAAAGGTCATTACCAAATAAGCTTATACAGTGTAACTCAAGCACGTCATCCTGTTACTTTTTGAAACTGAGACGGAGTAGATGCGATTTTTTTAACAATACCATCTTCTACTACCATTTCAATTCCACCAAGTTTCTCATATAAGTTATCGCCAACAGTTACGGTAACGAAACCTTCTACAGGTCCTTGTGAATATAACGATTTTAGTTCTAATGTATTAATAAACTGCTTTTGACTCGCCTCAGACGCAATATAATTTTGTGCTTCTTTTTTATCTATCTGCATTTGAGCAGCAGCCGGATCGTTAGATACTAAACTATTTAATTGGGCTGTAATCTCTGTAAGGCGTTTATTATAAAACTTAATATTTTCTTGTAATTCTTTATTTAAAAATGTTTTAAATTTAGGTGTTACAACAGCTTTAGTAACAATGTTACGCTTTAGAATAACTTGTTGCTTTTTTGCTTTTTCTGTCATGTTATGCAACTTCCTTTTTAGTTAAAATTTCAACAGTAACTTTTTTCTCTATTTTAGCAGCAGCCGCTTTTACAACGGTTCTAATTGCATTTGCAATTCTGCCTTCTTTACCAATAACTTTTCCAACATCATCTGGTGCTACACTAATTTCTAAGATTATAATACTTTCGCCTGCTGTTTCATTAATGATAACATCGTCTGGATTATCTACTAAAGATCTCACTATCATGTCTACTAAGTTTTTCATATTACACCTCTTATACTATTTAGAATTTGTTAATTAACTATCCGAACTTTCTTTTTTTCTATCTTTTTTAGATACTTTTTGGTTTGCCGATTTATGTGTTTTAGGTTTATCTAACCCAAGTTGAACCAATAATCGTTGAACTGTTTTTGTGGGTTGAGCCCCAACTGAAATCCAATATTGTGCACGATCTTTATTAATATCTAACGCAGTTGGATTTTGAACAGGATTATATATTCCAATATCTTCTATTGTTTTTCCATCTCGCGAGTTTTTCTTATCTGCAACTACAATTCTATAGGTTGGTTTACCTTTTTTCCCGAATCGTTTTAGTCTCATTGATACTGCCATTACTACACCTCCTATACTAATTCTACATTACCAAACCTAGTATATAAGGTCAATGTTTTGTGACTTTTTATTAAAAACAAATGGGTTAATTAAAATTGATATTCCTGTCCCGTAGGTAACCCATATATTAAATACCCGGCTCTTACATCGATGGGTTCATTATTATTATTGGTTTGCTTATTATCACTACCCGCTGTAGCAGACCAAGCCCAACAAATTGAAATATCTCGCTTTATAAGTTTATCGTAATAACCTTTAATGTTTTCGATAACTACAAACTGAAACGACGCTTCTGAATTTGCACCTCCCTGGTAATCAAATTCACCTTTTGATGAATATAAGACCTTGTCACCATTATAAGCATAATCAGCAGTACCATTCCAACCCCCTCCTAAACCAGTAGCAGTAGATCTATTAGCGTAGTCAGATTTACAGTCTGAAAGGGATACTCCGGGAATTTCACTAGCGGCCGGCCCAACCTGCATCCAATATTGTAGCGAATCTTCTGCATCCATACCTGTTATAGATATATATCCAATGTAGGCAACCATATAATTTACCGTACTAGTCTGTTGAATATCTCCCTTGGTATCTAATTCTATATCCTGCCAATAATAAGCTCTTCCGCCTGTGATAGTCGAGATCCTATCGTCTGTAAATGCCCTAAAATTTGTATTAAGATTTTGCGTTGCTCGACTATCTATAAGTCCTATTTTACCAATTACAGATTTCACACTGGCATCACCTTCTATACATAGTCCCGTAGCAAAGTTATCACAGGCAGTACTACCTTCTTGATGTATTCTAACGGCCTTTTGAGCTGGATTAACTTCGAAATAATCGCCTATTAATACAGGTTTACTAGCAGTACCATCTGGGCTAAACACATTAAAGCCTAAAGGTTCTGGACCAGCAGGATTTAACGCCCAATCTACGGCTCTGTAGGCATTAATTGAGGCTTTGTTGGAATCAACATCGTTTCTAACCCAAATCGACGGCCCAAACACCGAAATCCCTGCTTGTAAATAAGTAAAACTACCGCGATCTTTACTTAAAAAGGTATCCGCGTCACCATCAACACTATATTGTAATCTATTAGCATTATCACCTTCAAATGGGGCCGTATAAAATCCTGATGCATCTGATTCAAGATCGCCTTGTTCGTTACCTTGTACACCACTAACGATAATTTTAAAATCTTCTTCTAAGCCTTGAGCGCGAACCAAAGTTGCATTTAACGTCGAGATTGTAGCTCCGTTACTTGCAAATGATTGCCAATAAGTTCCATAAGATTGTGTGCATTTAGGAGAGCTTACTGCCTGATTACATACATAATTTGGTACTTTTGAGCCTAAGGCCTCGTGAATTGTATCGTTAAATTGAACACCGCTAGAAAAAATTAATTCATTTTCTCGTAATGTATTTAGTTGGCCAACTAACGTTGAACTAGTCACTAATATTAGTAGTAATATATATGATTTAATTATTAAATTTTTCATTGTTATCCTCATAAGGTTGTTGGTAAAGCTATTACACTAATCGACGCACCTCGTCCCTGATTCTCACTACCTGAACCTAAAGGATGTGAAGAATTAATTTTTATAGTAACCGCTTGTGACCCTTTAACTTTATCTAAAACAATAAAATTATTAAGTTGATAGGATGCGTTATCCCAGTCATCTCCAGTAAAATAAGATTTTCCAGAACTACACGGAGAATTACAATCGGCTTTATTAATTATCGCGCCAGTAGAATTACCCAGGGTCACTGTCATATTCATCCATGAATAAGCTTCTGGTATAAAACTTATTGTACCAAAAATAATAAAACGCCATCCTACTAGATCTGAATTAGAGGTTAGCTCAGTCTCTGGTATGGTAAATGAAATGGGTGTTGTGCCAGGGTTGATAGTGCAATCACCAGGAGCCTTAGAAACAACTCTTTTAGTAGGAGTAGTAGAATCAGCATAATTTTGACATTGAAACATCTTTCCAATTGTTCCTAGATAACTTCCTGAATAAGATATATTTCCGTCTACTGCTAACGAAAACCCAGGTACAGTTTTTCCTAAAAGTGATAGCTGAGACGTACTTTTTCCAGCAACACTATCATCATTAAATATTTTTACATAACTATCTTTTGCAAACACCATTCCTTCTCTTATTTTCAAATGATTAGACGCCCAAATACCCCCTCCTGTATCATAACCACCTATATTAAAGGAGGTAAGCCGTTCTGTAGTAGATACAGCGCCTGTATTTACATCAAAGCTAAATGGGGCATAGATATTATCATTTTTTAAGGCATCAAATCCTAAAACATACTGAGTGCTAGCTTGATCTTGATCTTGCATAACAAACATGGGAGCTAATTCATCATTATAGCTGCTACCATTATAACCAACTGGTGTATTTTCATGAATTGCTTTCATGATATAAATATCATAAAACTCATCGGCTTGAATATTCGTTGCTTTAAGTCCGGTAAAATCTGTCCCTTGGCTAAATACTAAATAATTTGAATACCCTACTAAAGCGGGGGCACTTCTACCACCGGTTTGTTCAAAACTCATAAAATTTTCAGTAAACAATAATGGATCGGTGTCTCCAGAACTTATACCTTGT
>CAXBWG010000082.1:0-6964 GCA_963979105.1 uncultured bacterium
TTTATTTGTAAATGAATCGCCAATAATTCCGCGATGACCAGATGTGCCAAATGTTACTTTTGTCATGATTTATCCTCTTTTGTTGGTGCCGAGAACAGGACTTGAACCTGCACAACCTTAGCGGTTACATGGCCCTCAACCATGCGTGTCTCCCAATTCCACCATCTCGGCTTTGTTTAGTTAAGTTTACATGATTTTGTTTTGCCTATAAATAAAAATTTTTATAGTTAACTTTATGTAAAACGCTAGATCTTGTTATTTATTTTTTTTTATCTATTTTTTTTATGTTAATATTAGTTTATGTTTGAGTTAAATTTTGATAAACCTATTATTATGGGAATTGTAAATGTTACGCCTGATTCTTTTTATGCTAAAAGCAGATCTCAACAAATAGATAGTTTATTTCAACAAATAGAAACAATGATTGATGCCGGGGCAGATATTATTGATATTGGCGCAGAATCAACTCGCCCTGGTGCTGAGCCTGTTTCACAAGAAGAAGAAATTAAACGATTAAGTGAGATATTACCTAAATTTAAATCTAAATTTAATTGTGTGTTGTCCTTAGATACCATGAAATCTGAAGTGGCCCGTTTTGGACTCGATAATGGGGTAGATATTATTAATGATGTTTCAGGATTAACCTTTGATAAAAAAATGCCTGAGATTATTGCAGCTTATAATGCGGGTGTTGTTTTAATGCATATGAAGGGGTTTCCTAAAACTATGCAAGATAATCCTCTTAATTTTAATGTAGTAGATGATGTGCTTTCTTTTTTTCGTACTCAGTTAAAACTATGTAATGAGCATAATATTAATTCTGTTTTTATTGATCCGGGAATTGGTTTTGGAAAAGATTTAAATGCTAATTTAGAGCTTTTAAGACATTTAGATTTGTTTTTAGAGTTAGAAAAACCTATTGTTATTGGGACTTCACGAAAATCGTTTATTGAAAAAATTTCAGGCTCTAGTGTAGAAAATAGATTGGGCGGGACAATTGGTTCTAATATTGCGGCATGGAAAAATGGAGCTAATGTATTTCGAGTTCATGATGTGTTAGAAGTTAAACAAGCTTTTGATGTGTATAGGGCAGTAGAGGTAAGGTTATGATTGCTAATGTTTATGTTGCGTTTGGGTCTAATATTGGAGATAGGCAGGCCTATATTGATGAGGCTTTAAAAGAGTTGCGTTCTTACGATGAAATAGATGTTGTACGTGTTGCAGATTCTATTAATACTAAAGCCGTAACAAATTCTATACAGCCAGATTATTTAAATTCTGCAGCTCATTTAACTACTATTTTTTCTTTACGAGAATTTTTTGAGGTTTGTTTATTAATCGAACAAAAATTAGGTAGAAAATCTAAGCATAACCATGATCCTAGAACAATTGATATAGATATTTTGTTTTTTGGTAATATAATTGCAAGTGAAGATGATTTAATTATTCCTCATCCTTTATTACATGAACGGTTATTTGTGTTAAGGCCTTTAGTTCAAATTGCGCCTAACTTAAATCACCCTCTTTTAAATGTTACGGTTAATCAACTATACTTGGAGAAATGCGAAAAAGTATTAACAATTTAGATCAGCTTTCTGAGTTTTCATTAGAAGTTTTAAATAAATTATCTCCGGGAAACGTATGTTTACTTTATGGGGCTATGGGGATGGGTAAAACTACATTTGTTTCTTTATTAATGGAGCATTTGAAGTATTTTGAAGTTTCATCTCCTACTTATTCTATAGTTCAGGAATATGAGTCTAATCCTCCTGTTTTTCATATTGATTTATATAGAGTTGAAGCTGATTCTGAAATTGAGTTATTAGATTTAGAGTATTATTTAAATCAAAAAGATCATTTGGTATTTATAGAGTGGGCAGATAGATTAAATCATGTAGATGATTCTTTTTATAAATTAGAGTTTTCTAAAGAAAAAAATGGAAATAGAGTTATAGAGTTTAAGTTTTAATCTTTATAATTCTACATTTAGCAGATCTAGCTCTAGCATTTTTTTTGCGTTCTTCGTATGTTGGTTTAATAACTTTTTTTGGGAAAAATTCAAGTGTTTCAGATGACTTTACAAAATTTTTTACTAATCTATCTTCTAATGAATGAAACGTTATAATAGCGATTATGCTTTCTTTTGTAACATAGTTGCTTAATTTAGATAGGGTCTTTTGTAAAACATCAAATTCTTGATTTACTTCGATTCTAAGTGCTTGAAATACTTGTGAATATGTTTTAATTAATTTTTTTCTATTGTTATTAAAATAATAACTTTTTTTGATTAACTCACATAACTGCTGTGTTGTTTCTATTGAATTTTGGCTTCTTTTATAAAGTATGTTTTCTACCAGTTTTTTGTTTTGATGTAGTTCCCCAAAATTATAAAATAAGTCTGAAAGATCTGTTTTTGAGTATGTATTAATAATATCTTTTGCTGTAGTGCTAGCAATTTTTGTATTCATTCTCATATCTAAAATAGCATCGCCTCTATGAGAAAAGCCTCTAGTTATATCATCGAATTGATGTGAGGATACCCCTAAATCTATAAGTGCTTTATCTAGTTTTGTTATGCTTTCTTTTTTTAAAACTGAAGGAAATTCATTGTAATTTGAATGATGAATGGATACGTTTTTATTTGTGGAAAACTTTGCTTTACAAAAATTAATAGCATTAATATCTTGATCTATTCCAATGTATCGTCCAGTGGAATTAAGTTTATCTATTAGTTCTTTTGCGTGGCCTCCAAAGCCCATAGTGAAATCTACAATTGTATCGTTTTTTTTGATTTCTAAAAAATGAATTATTTCCTTTAAAAGTACGGGGGTATGAATTGGTTCATTCATAGTTTTGAAATCTCCTTTGTTATTATATTTTTAATATCTTTTTGGCTTTTTAATGTAATAACTAATGATCCAATTCTACAGTTACCTTTAAAACACTTATTTAAATGAGTTACAAAATTTGGTTCATTAGAAAAAAGAGATATGGGTGTATTATTGTTTACAATTAGTGTTATGTCCCAATTATTGTTTGTAGATAAAATTCCTGCACCTGCAATAATATCCCATGGTTTAACATTTAATTTATAAAAAGCGGCTATATTACCTTCAATCATTTTTAATAAACTCACGCCTAATGCTTTTGTTGTAAATGGCGTGTAATTTGTTTTGTTTAAAATTGTATTAAATACTTTTGTTTCTAGGTGTCGAGTTGGGTAAAATTCGCTACAAAGCGTGTTTTTGTTTTTTATTGAAAAGTTATACGAATTTGAAGTAGGGGTTTGGTAATAAAACGTATTGTTAATAGGATAGTAAATAATATTTATATAGGGGTTTCCTTTATACGTGGATCCTAGGTTTATACAAAAATCTGGTGATTGTTTAGTGTAATTACTTGTTCCGTCTATAGGATCTAAATACCATACATAATCAGTACTTAAAATTTCTTCTTTTTTCATTTCTTCACCAATAATTTTGTGTTTTGGTAAATGTTTATTAAACCAAAATCGAATTAGTTTTTCTATTCCAATATCAGCTTCTGTTACTAAATCTAACTGTGATGTTTTTTGATAGTTTTTAATTGTTTTTTGAGCTTTTAGGATTAATTTTGAACAAGCAGATAATAAAGTTATTAGTTCGTTACATAATGTATTTGGATTATTTAAATTTGGAGTGTTCCAACAGGTATTTAATTTTTCTGAAATGTTAATGCTATAGTTTTGATCTATCAAACATTCATTTATAGGCTTGTGTGGATCTGCGTTAGAAATAGGCAAGAATATAAGGGTTTTATTTTGGTCTGTCCATTTCATAGTATTATCTTAGCAAGAAAATCCATTTTTTCTTAGAGATTAGAAATATTGTTTTTTTTTTCATTGATAATATAATAGATATTCTATGAGGGTAATTTTATTTATTATATTTTTTTTTCTAAATTCATTTATTTTTGCTTCTTTTGAATCGCTTATTACACAACTATATTTAGATACTCAAAAAGTGTTGATTTTTCCAAGTTTAAAAAGAACGAATGCTACCATCAATGGAGAAAGATTTATGTTTGATTTAAATAATAAGACTATTGTAGGTACAAAAGCAATTAAAATTTCCTATGGAAACATGATTACTACATCTGATAAAATAAGTTATAATGTCACTTCGAAAAAAATTAAAGTTGAAGGAAATACTTTGTTTAAACGTGATAATTTAAAATTGAAAAGTGATTCTGCTCATATACAATTTCCTAAATTTATTAATGCAGAAGGTCATGTTAGTTTGAGTTATAATACTTATATGAGTTCATCTGATCTTGCTAATTTTAATTTAGATAGTCAAAAAATAACGTTTATCGGGGATGTTAGTTTTTTTGATAAAAGTAATAACGATAAATTTTATGGAAATAAAATTATATTTGATTTAGTAAATGAAGAAATTTTATCTGTAGGTAAATCTCGGGCAAAAATAAACACTACAAGGCTAAATCAATGACTCTTCAAGAAGAATATTCTAATTTAAAAACAACAGATTTAATTAAAGATCAATCTGATTATGACGTTATTGTTGTTGGGTCAGGACCTGCAGGAATGTCTGCTGCGTTATGTTTGTCTAGAGCTATGTTATCTGTTCTGATTATTGACAGGAGTCTTCCTGGGGGACAAACTGCCACTGCTTATAAAATTACAAATTATTTAGGGTTTCCTGAGGGGATTTTAGGATCAGATCTTTCAACTCGGATGGAAGATCAATTAGCTGCTTATAACGTTACTTATTCATGTGAAACTGTAGAAGATATTATTGATATGAAATATAATATGAAGCGTGTTCAAACGGATTTAGGTAATGTGTATCAAGCAAAGGGTGTTATTTTAGCGATTGGTTTAGAGCCAAAGCCATTAGAATCTAAATTTGAAATGCAGTTTTTAGGCAGAGGTTTATCTTATTATGCTCAATCTGATGTGATGAAGTATAAAGATAAACATGTTGCAGTAATTGGTGGTGGAAATTGTGCGTGTTATGCTGCTGATTATTTATCTGGATTTGTTGAGAAATTATATTTAATTCATCGTTCTGATTATTTAAAAGCTGTAAGAAGCCTAAAAGAAAAAATTATGAAAAACCCTGTTATTGATGTTATTTGGAATACTGAAATTTCAGATGCTTTTGGTATAGAGAAATTGGAAAAAATTAAGTTGCATAATATGACAAATAGCCAAGAAACATGGTTAGATGTTCAAGGAGTATTCATATACGTTGGGCGAATTCCGCCGAAAGATATAATTAATTTTGAGCTTAATGTTGATGAAAAAGGGTTTATTGTGACAGATGACTATATGAGAACTAATAAGAAGGGTATTTATGCTGCTGGAGATATTAGATCGAAACAAATTCGTCAGATTTCTACTGCAGTTAGTGATGGTATGATTGCGGCAATTAATTTAGATAAAGATTTATTTCAATAATAGTTATGACTGACGTAGCAATAATTCAATTTCCTGGTAGTAATTGTGAATATGAGACATTAGACGCTGTGCAAGCGACAGGTTTAAGTGCTGAAATTATTTCATGGAATATTTCTGAAGAGGATTTATCTTCATTTAAAGCTTATATTTTACCTGGAGGGTTTTCATTTCAAGATAGAGTAAGAGCAGGGGTTGTTTCGTCTAGGTTGCCTTTGATGACTTATTTAGGGAAAGCGGCTCTAGCAGGAAAACCTATTTTAGGAATTTGTAATGGATGTCAAATTTTAGCTGAATCTGGAATACTACCAACGCAAGATGATCAGGAAATTAGTATGGCTTTGGCACCTAATATTGTTAATAATGAACATAGAGGGTTTGTTTGTGATTGGGTGTATGTAAAAATTAAATCTCCTGAAAATAATATTTTTACACGTGAATTTTCTGAAAATGACGTTTTGCCTATTCAAATAAATCATGGAGAAGGTAATTTTAAATTTAAGGATAAAGCCTTTATTGATAGGTCTAGTTTTACAAAGCTTGTATATTGTTCTGAAGCTGGTGATATTGAGTATTCTTACCCTGTGAATCCTAATGGGGCCGATTTAAATATAGCGGGAATATCTAATGATATTGGTAATGTTTTGGCAATAATGCCACATCCTGAACGTGGGGTTTCTTGGTATCAGATTCCACGATATTTAAATCATGAGACATCTTTAAATCGTCGAAAAAATTTATTATTTGAGGGTCCCTGGAAACCATTTTTTGTTTCTTTAGCTAACTATATTAAGGAGAATTAATGGGCGTTATAAATTTATTTGTTAGTCAAAAGTATGTGGATTTAAATGTTATTTCTGCTAATCAAGCATTAAATATATATTTAAATAAACATAAATGTACCAATTTAACTCGATTTGTACATTGGGTTATTGATATTGAGACAGACCTTGATGAGAATACTTGTTTAAATAAGTTAACTAAAGGATCTTATTTGCTTTGTAATCCCAATAAGGAAGAGGTTTCTTGTGTTCTTGATTTGAATTGTAAAGATGTTGTATATGTGGATGTCTCTAGTAAGCTTTTAATTGAGAATAAGGAATTTAGATATCAATTGCATAGTGTATCTGATTTAATTGTTAATTCGATTGAAAAACGTGTTGTATGGGGCTGTAAGGTAGATTGTATAGATCCTCAAGAGAGAAAAGCGTATGTTGAAAATGAACTTTTAGGGGTTAAGGGAGTTTCGTCTGGTTTATTGATGAATCCTATTTATGAAACTTATAGTTTTTTAAATTAAATAGGATTTTATGGCGGGAGTAAGTGTATTTATAGTTAATTTCAATGGAGCTTTGTTTATTAAAGAATGTTTAGATTCAGTATTAGCAAGTAAATTATCTGTTCCTTTAGAAATTATTGTTGTAGATAATCAATCTACAGATAATTCGTTAGAAATTTTAAACTCACATTTAGGAAAAGTTATTGTAATTAAAAATTATAATAATA